>DDEI01000060.1:0-6604 GCA_002336675.1 Flavobacteriales bacterium UBA1958
ACTAAAACTTGCTCTGTTGTGGATTCTAATATATCTATTGCTTCAATTATTAAAGGCAATGAACATTGTTCTTTGTTTATCACCATAATGGCCCAAAGATAATTCTTGTCAAAATATGTTTCCTTAAGCTGGAATTTAAACTTAGCATTTACTGTAATACTTAGCTTTTCATGGAAGTTAGATATTGCATTTGAAGAGTTTTCACTATTTGAGTAATTGGATTGACTTGAGGATGTCTGTTCCGTTATAACGCTAACCCGAGTAGATATTTTACGAGCTAATTCCTCCTCCATTGTTTTAAACAAATTCTTTTTAACTTCTGCGACTTCGTTATCACGTAATCTTTTGACATTTGTTGAATCCAAGACATATATAAAAGTGCTCTCTGGGTATTTAGGGGAAGTATATTCTTTTTTTGTCCAATCTGGTGGTGACGTTTTCTGATTAAGCCTTTGGGCAATTCCAATATTCGTCAAATGACATAACAGAATAATTAAGAGTGCGGTTCTTTTCATATTGATGCTTGATAAGTCGGACAAAGTTAACTCAACTCCTCTGTTGATGCAACACTTACTAATTATCTGAATCCTTTTGTGTTAAACTACAACCTGATTCTATTGTTCTATCGGAAGCTTACTCAAAATATTTAGACTTGGTAAAAACCTATTTCCTAATCCCAAACTTCTCTAGTTTAAGTTCTATGCTAGGTTAAACCTTCTTCATTACCTTAGCAAAAAATGTCTTCTCCTAAAGAAATAATAAAAGAATATTGGGGTTACGATTCGTTTCGTGATTCGCAGGAAGAGATTATTAATTCTGTTATGGAAAGTTCTGATACATTCGCTCTACTTCCCACTGGTGGTGGAAAATCTCTCTGTTTTCAGGTACCTGGATTAATAAAAGAAGGGATTTGTATCGTGGTCTCTCCATTGATAGCATTAATGGAAGACCAAGTAAATCAGCTTCGAAGCAGAAATATCATCGCAGTGAGTATTCACTCTGGATTACACAAAACAGAAATAGATCGAATATTAGACAACTGCATTTATGGAAATATAAAATTCCTTTATGTTTCTCCTGAAAGGCTTAAAACAGAGGTTTTCCAAGAACGCTTGAAGAAAATGAATGTCTCCGTGGTAGCTATAGATGAGAGCCACTGCGTGAGTCAATGGGGGCATGACTTTAGGCCAGCATATTTAGAAATAGCTAACATCAGAGAAACATTACCTAATGTCCCTTTTATAGCGCTCACCGCCACCGCTACAGAGCATGTTCAGAAAGATATTATTAAACATTTAGCTCTTAAAGAGGTAAAGGTGTTTTCAAAGAGTTTTGCTCGAGAGAACATCCGATTCGTGGTGAGAAATAGCATAAACAAACATGCTAAAATTTTAGAAGTATGCACTAAAATTGAAGGATCTACCATTGTCTACGCCAACACTAGAAAACACACCAAAGACTACGCTGATCTGCTTAACTCCAATGGAATCAGAGCCTCATTTTACCATGCAGGCTTAAAACCTGAAGATAAGACGAGAATACAAGAGGAATGGATTACTGGCAAAGTAAGAGTAATCTGCGCGACTAATGCATTCGGAATGGGTATAGACAAAGCTAATGTGCGCTTGGTCATCCACCCACATATACCTTCAGAACCAGAAGCATTTTACCAAGAAGCAGGCAGAGCAGGTAGAGACGGGAAAACCAGTCTCTCAGTGCTTATCTATAACTTCTCTGACTTAGAAAATTTAGATCGATCGGTAGCATTAAAGTATCCAGAACCAAAACTGGTAAAAAGAATCTACAGTCTGTTATTTCAGGAATACCAAATAGCTTTTGGTACTGGAGAAAATTTCAAAGCAGATTTCGATATGAGCGGTTTTTCTATCAAACATGGAATTAACATAAATACACTTCATTATAGCCTTAAAATCCTAGAATATTCCGAGCTCATAGCATTGCAAAACTATGGCAGAGAAAGCTCTAAACTCATGTTTAAGGTTTCTCATACTGGAGTTTATAAATTCCAAGTAGCCAATCCCAATCTGGATGACTTATTAACCGTTATCATTAGGTCTTACGGCGGTATCTTCGAGCATATGGTGGCTATAGACGAAATGGCCATAGCCCATCGGACTAAGTTACCTATAGCACTAGTAAATAAATACCTTCAGAATTTAGTAGATAGAGACGTAATCTATTATGAAGCCAAATCAAGACTGCCCTCTGTCCAATTCCTAAGAAGCAGAGTGCAAGAAACATACTTATCCTTTCCCAAGGAGATCTACAGCGACAAGCAGTCTAGAGATAAAGAGCGTGTAGAAGCCATGAAACATTACGTCAACAGAGTCTCGTGCAGAATGAATGTACTGTTAGAATACTTCGGTGAGAAGAGAAAAGAATCCTGTGGAATATGTGATGTCTGCTCTAGTCTAAACCAAATCGGAGTAAGTCAAAAAGAATTTGACCAGATCCATACGGCTATAAAAATAGCACTAAAAACATCGAGTTTAACTCCTACAGGAATAACTGAAAAACTTCCAAAATTTTCACCAGAAAAAACTGCTGATATTTTAAGATGGATGCTAGATAACACAGAAGTTATATTAAATTTAGAAGAAAAATACGAACTAAAAACAAACTAAAGCTAGTACCTCTAAGACAGATATTATATTTAAAAGAAAGGAGTTATGATAAATGCTTCAATGAATCACCCATAATTAAACAAAGGCACCACCTATTATAAATCTAATTTAAAAGGAGACTCTACTATAATAATTACATCAAGATAATCGTGTAGATTTAGTTCAAATTTTATTTTAATACTCCATACCTTCGCAGCTCAAATAAAAAAGCATGAGCGAGCATCCTAAATTATTTTTAAAATCTAAAAAAGACCAGCCACTGAGAAGATTTCATCCTTGGGTGTTTTCTGGAGCTATAAAAGATGTGGAAGGTGAGTCTAAAAATGGTGAAATCGTAGCTATACATGCTAATAAAGGAGGCTTTTTAGGATTAGCTCATTACTCAGAAGGAACTACTATAGCCGCCAGAGTAATTTCATTTGAAGATATAGAAATTGATGACGCGTTCTGGAAGGAGAAAATCAGCAATGCTGTTAGTCTCAGAAAGAATTTAGGATTCATAGGAAATGACCATAATAATATTTTCAGATTAATTCATGCAGAAGGCGACCACTTGCCAGGATTAATAATAGATTTTTATAACGGTGTAGCTGTGATGCAGTGTCATAGCTTAGGAATGTTTAACCACCGCCAGCTCATCTGCGATGCTCTTCAGTCTGAATTAGGAGAACACCTTACTGCTGTGTATGATAAGAGTGCCGAGTTCATGAAGAAGAATCATGACATGCAGGAGGAGAACACCTATTTATATGGTTCATGCGAAACTCCGCATAAAGCCACAGAAAATGGAAATATCTTTGAAATAGACTGGGTAACTGGTCAGAAAACTGGGTTTTTCATAGACCAACGTGATAATCGAGATTTACTAGGGTTATACTCTAAAGGAAAGAAAGTGCTTAACACCTTTAGTTATTCTGGAGGATTTAGTGTTTACGCTTTGCAACGCGAGGCAGAGTTAGTACATAGCTTAGATAGCTCACAAAAAGCGCTAATCCTCGCTGAAGGAAACGTTAAGGTGAATAAACTAGATGAAAGTAAGCACAAGTGTATTCAGTCAGATACTCTCGACTACATAAAGGAAATGGACGAAGATTATGATATTATTATCTTAGACCCCCCAGCATATGCCAAACATCAACGAGTAAGACATAAAGCTATTCAAGGGTACAAGAGATTGAACTCATATGCTATTAAACACATAAAACCAGGGGGATTAATTTTCACATTCTCATGCTCTCAAGCAGTGGATAAATCTTTATTCACACACACCATAACAGCAGCAGCTATAGCTGAAGGAAGAAAAGTTAGAATTCTTCACCAACTTCATCAGCCAGCTGATCATCCCGTGAATATTTATCACCCAGAAAGTGAATACTTAAAGGGATTAGTAATTCAAGTAGACTAATAATAAATTGACTGAGAAATCTGTATCTAACGAGCAGCCAAAAAGCATAAGAAAAGGAATAGACACCTCCTACCAGGCTATTCTTAAAGTAGCCGTGCCCATTGGCCTAGGGACGTTTGTGCAGTTTTTTGTTCTTTTCTTCGATAATCTGTTTATTAGTGAATTACACAATGACGATTCCTTTAATGCGGCGAATAGTAGCGGTCTATTTTACATAGTAGGCGTGATGCTTGGGGTAGGATTATCCGCAGGAACGCAGATTCTTACTGCCAGAAGAATGGGAGAAGAAAATATACCTGACATAGGAACTATCTTTAAAAACAGCATTAACTATGCTATCGTTTCCTCTGTTTTTTTATTCGGTTTGTTTTACTTCCTCATGGAACCTCTTATTACTGGAGTTTCAGAAAATAAAGAGCTCGCAGAGAAGATGGTTAGCTTTTTAAATATTCGTTCTATTGGCTATTTCTTTCTTTTTCCATTAATAGTCATAAATGGTTTTTTCTCTGGAATAGCAAAGACAAAAATGCTCTTTTATGTAGCACTCATTACAGGTCTGGGAAACATAGTTCTAGATTACTTACTTATATTCGGAAACTTAGGATTTCCAGAGTTAGGCTTATCTGGAGCAGCTTGGGCTAGTTCACTGGCAGAGGGAATGGCATTGATATTCGCTGTTTTCTTTATCATAAATAAGCGCTATCACTTAACCTTCTATTTAAAAGAGAAATTTAAGATTCTAGACTTTAAAAACTCTTCAGAATTAATAAATTTAAGCTACCCTGTAGCTATTACTCAAATCATCTCTTTGAGCACATGGATGGCCTTCTTTATAATGGTAGAGCATATTGGAACTGATGAACTAAAGGTTTCTCACATAACCCGTAACATGCTGTTTTTAGCATTTATAGCTATATTTGGACTAAACAGAACAGCTAAGACTTATGTGAGTACTTTAGCCGCAGAGAATAGATTAAGAGATATCTTACCTACCATGAAGAAAATGATGGTTATGAGTTTTATCGGCGTCTTTATTCTTACCTCCATTCTTTGGATTAGTCCACAAACTATCTTAAGCATATTCAAAGCAGAAGAACTTACAGAAATGGCTAAGAGCGTATTCTTAGTAATCGTTCCTTCCATGTTGCTTTTTTCTGTGGGAGGAATATTTTTCAGCGCTGTAGATGGATTTGGAGATACCAAAGTAACTATGGTAATAGAGATCATAGCCATCATTATTTATATGCTTATCTTGTACTATTTGGTAGAAGTTAATCGCCAACCCATTCACATCGTATGGATAGTAGATCTAATCTATTTCAGTATGTTAGGGACACTATCCTTTCTTTATTTAAAATTAGGAAAACGAAAATTAATATTTGAATGAAGCCAGAAGATTTTAAAGTAGTATTCATGGGAACACCTGATTTTGCAGTAGCTTCTTTAGATGCTATAGTAAAAGCAGGCTTCAATGTGGTAGGAGTAATCACTTCTACAGATAAGCCAGCAGGACGCGGTAAGAAAATTAAATTTTCAGCGGTAAAAGAATACGCTTTGCAATGCGGACTATACATCATCCAACCACCAAATCTAAAAAACATAGAGTTCAATCGTGAGCTTAAATCATTAGAAGCCGATTTATTCTCGGTAGTGGCATTCAGAATGCTTCCAGAAATGGTATGGCAAATGCCGGCATACGGAACGATTAACCTGCATGGCTCACTCCTACCCCAATACAGAGGAGCTGCCCCTATTAACTGGGCAATAGTGAATGGAGAAAAGAAAACTGGCGCTACTACTTTCTTTATCCAACAAAAAATTGACACCGGAAATATCATTAACTCTATAGAGATTCTGATCTCTAAAAACATGACTGCAGGTGAACTACATGACGAGATGATGATTTTAGGAGCTACATGCTTAGTAGAAACTATACACCAAATCCAACAAGGAGAAACCAAAGAAAAGCCTCAGCCAGAAGGCAACAAACTAAATCCAGCTCCTAAAATTTACAGAGAGACTTGTGAAATCGACTGGAAACGCACCAAAGCAGAAGTACACAATCACATAAGAGGATTAAGTCCTTTCCCCGGTGCGTGGACTACTCTCAATGATGATAAAAAAACGGGATTCAAAATCTCAAAATCAAAAATATCCGATTTAAACCCATTAGCAACTCCAGGAACTATTCAAATTCACAATAAAGAATTACTCATAGCCACCACTGATGGATTCGTTGAGATATTAGAACTACAAATGCAAGGAAAAAAGAGAATGGATGCTAAATCCCTTCTCAACGGTTACACCTTCAAGTATGGGGCTAAATTCGAATCAATTTCTTAAGAGTGATTCAGACACCAACCTAATTAAGATAATCTCACTTCAAATTCTTAACCTTTGAGCTCGTTGTGGCATCATCACTAATGTTAAGCGACTATCTTTTCAAGTAGTTGAAAATGTGACGACTTAAGATTTGTAAAATAAAACACTTTGGTATTCAATGGATTATGAAATTATTTTTATTCTGCCGTCAAGTTGTTGATTTAAAAGAGAT
>DDEI01000060.1:6983-7929 GCA_002336675.1 Flavobacteriales bacterium UBA1958
AATAAATAATGTCTATCGCCAACAGAAGAAGCTTTCTTAAAAACACTTCCTTAGCAGCCCTTGGAGCTGCGGTATTGCCACACGTTTCTCCAGCACAAACAAAAAATGAAAAAGGAATTATAGGCTGCATAGCCACTACAAGAGATTTATATGGAGAAGGACCATTTTACACAGAAAACCCTCCAGAACTAATCGATGGTGTGCTTACTGAAAGTTCAGAGGAAGGTGTTAAGCTGATCATCAGTGGGCGAGTAATGATGTTAGATTGCTCTGAGTTTATAGAAGGTGCCGTAGTAGACATCTGGCATGCCGATGACAACGGGGACTATGACAACCAAGGCTATAACCTAAGAGGAAAAGTAACGACAAATAGCGAAGGATTCTAATTGTTCGAAACTATAAAGCCTGGAAAATATTTAAATGGAGGACAATACAGACCTTCTCATATCCATTTTAAAATCACACCTCCCAACAGTCCAACATTAACCACTCAGCTTTACTTCGCAGGTGACGAGGATATTCCTGGTGACGCTGCTGCTTCTGTTAACTCAGGAGTGTATAACGCAACAGAGAGGATCATCACTCTTTTCGATGACGGAAATGAAGGATTAGAAGGCGTATGGGATATCGTTTTAGATTCTAGCGGAGCAAACGGAATGAACGAAATTCATTTAGATAAAGGAGTTATATATAAAACACATCCAAATCCATTTACCGAAGAATTAACCATAAGCTATGGAGTTTTCAAAGACGCTCGCGCAAGCCTATTGGTTTTCAATATGAAAGGGGAACAAGTGGCTAATTTAGAAGAACAGGTTCTTTCTGCAAAAAAATATGAATCAACTTGGAGACCAAAAGCGAGCTTAGCTAATGGACATTACTTTGTATGTTTAAAAATTAATGACCTGCAAGTTCATTACACAAAAGTTCAAAAAATCAGTAGTTA
>DDEI01000096.1 GCA_002336675.1 Flavobacteriales bacterium UBA1958
GATGGAAGAGAGATTTTAGTTAAAGATGGATATTCTCCATTAATTGCAGATTTCGCTCCTATGGATTTCTTCGGAGGTAATAAAATGGAAGAAGTTTTAAGCTACGAAGGGCACACGCTTATTATAGTATCCAAAGATATATCTGAGTTAATGAAGGTAGACTCAACACCATTTGTGGGCATGTATGAGCAAGCTCAAAAGGATGGCTATAGAATGATAGCGCTAGTAAACGGAGCCACCAAGGAACAAATAATGACTTTTCAGCAGAAGAGTGGACTTAACTTCACCTTCTACGTAATGGATGATGTAGAGCTTAAAACGATTATACGTTCTAACCCCGGTCTAGTGCATATGAAGAGGGCTACTATCATGAATAAATGGAGCTGGAAAGGGCTACCTGATTACTCAGAAATTTCATTCGATTAAATCTTGATAAGCTATCTACTTAAAAAACTAGGGTATGGCCTTCTAGTCCTTCTAGGGGTGGTTTGTTTAGTGTTTTTTGTATTTAATCTAAAACCAGGAGATCCAGCCAGGATGGTGGCAGGACAGAAGATTACTCCAAAGTTAATTCAAGCTATAGAGCGAAACTTAAACCTAGACTTACCTATAGTCCAGCGGTTTGGGATCTACTTGAATGATATAAGTCCTGTGTCTGTGCATAATGAAGCAGATGAGTCCAGTCGAATATTCTTAGATGAATCTAAATATTCATACACTAAACTTTTTCCTGTAGGAGGTGAGAATACCTTAGTGATAAAAGCACCATACTTAAATAGGTCATTTCAGTCTAAAAGGAGTGTGTCTAGCATAATCTCACAGGCGCTTCCAGGCACATTAATCCTCGCTTTAGTTTCTATAGTGTTTGCTTTAATTATAGGCGTTTTTGGTGGAGTTATAGCTGCACTGAATAAAGATAAGTGGATAGACAAGTTAATACTGATATTGTCGGTCATAGGCATGAGCGGACCGTCTTTTTTTATGGCCATTCTAATCTCTTGGATAGGAGGGCTACTCTGGTTTAATTCTGTACCTCTTCCTATCACTCCTTTCATTATAGCTGCAGGTTTATTCGTGTACTTTTTAGTAAGAGATAATCGCAGAGAGGAGAGCTCTAAGTTATTATCTATGAAAAGTATCAGGGCAGTAGTAAAGGCGATTGTTATAGGATTTGGCCTCTGGTTGGGTCTTGTATTGTTAGTTTCTATATTTTCACTGGGAGAGTGGGTTTATTGGTCTCTCTCTCTTCCGGGAACTGGATTAGATATGACAGGAAGTTTATACAGCTTAGATGAATGGGAAGGTCTTTACTTAAGCCCTAGAAACTTGATTCTTCCTGCGCTTACTTTAGGGATTAGGCCCCTTGGTGTAGTTGTTCAGTTGACCAGAAGTTCCTTGTTAGATGTGTTAAAACAAGATTACATCCGCACAGCCAGAGCCAAAGGTTTATCAGAGAATAAAGTGGTATATAAACATGCCCTAAGAAACGCGTTAAATCCAGTTATAACTGCAGTTTCCGGGTGGTTTGCTTCAATGCTTGCAGGAGCAGTATTTGTAGAGTTTGTGTTCGGTTGGAAAGGATTAGGGTTAGAGATTTTTAATGCCCTAGAAAAGGAGGATTTTCCAGTAGTAATGGGTGCAGTATTAGTCATCTCATTTATGTTTGTAATACTAAATATTTTGGTGGACATACTTTACGGACTAGTAGACCCTAGAGTTCGAGTCAGAGGTTAGTCTAATATCGGAAGATTAGTAATAGATTTATTCAACATATCTAAAATTTTCTTGGAGGTATTATTGAAGTAACGCTTAGTTCTGTAACTTCCTACCCATTGGATACCATTAATAGCATTGGTCAAGAATATTTCATCAGCTGCTAACAGGTTTTGTGGAGTAAGATTGCATTCATAGACTTTTATGCTATTTGCTATAGCTAAATTAATGATATTCATTCTCATAGTCCCACCTACACATCCTTCTGCTAATCCTGGAGTGTAGAGTACTCCATTACTCACTAGAAATATATTAGACACCGAAGATTCTATAATCCCAAGTTTTTCATTTTGGATTAGAGCCTCATCGATCATCTTTTCTTTGGCAAATAAGCTAGCATGTATGTATAGCTGACAATTAAGAGTTTTAAAGATAGAGAAAGAATTAATTTGTTTTTTCAGGTCAGGAAATAAGTCTACAACTTTACCTGTGTTATTCAGTACAAAGAAATTATCAGGTTTAACATCAGCCTCTATGATGTAATCTAAGTCATTGCTCTCTGGGGAATAAAATCCGTGTCCTCTTCTGGTTAAAGTCACACGAACTCGTCCTCCTTTACTAATTCCATTTTTATCTAAAAGTAATAAAATTTCACTTTTCAGTAGCTCTTCAGAAAATCTGTCAGGTGTATCAATCTTATAAACCTTTAAACCATCCATTATTCTATTGAAATGGTTTTCTAAAAAAACAGGTTCACCGTTTATGATCCGAATGCTCTCAAAGAATCCATCTCCAAATTTAAAACCTCTATTCTCAGGAGAAATACAAGGTTTACTTCTGTCTAAGAACTCTCCGTTATGATAGATATAATTCATTTATTAAAATACTTTTTCATGGCCTCTAGCAGAGAGCCGTTCACGTCTATTTGTATGCCAGGCACACCTACTTTTTCAGCACATTCTACATCTCTAGCTTTATCACCAACTAAAACGCATTCAGCGGGATTTAATTGGAATTTAGCCAACCCTCTTTCTACCATCAAACTCCCGGGTTTCCTGGATAAAGACCTGCCATAATCGTCATGATAAGGAGCGAAATATATTTCGTCTATTTCTACTCCCACTTTTAAGGCTTCCGCTCTTAGGTAATTATGAATTTTATATACGTTTTCTAAGGGATATAATCCCTTAGCTACTCCTCCCTGATTGGTGACTAAAATAATTCTGTAATTGTTTTCTTTTATCATTTGAAAGGCCTCTAACACATCGGGTAGAATCGTGAATTCTTCTAATGTTTTAGTGTAATCCCCCGGATCGTGATTAATCACCCCATCTCTGTCTAAAAATACCGCTTTTGTCATCACGTTACGAAGATAGATTTATTCACGCGTTGCAACAACGAATAAATCCAAAAGAATCTAAAAATCATAAGAAGTCAAAAGAGATAAGAGAATATTTCTAGTTCTACAGAATAAAACCCAACAAGATGGAAGGAAGATAAACTTCACAAGAAAAAGTTATAACAAAAGAACCGGTGAATAAGGACCAATTGAAATTCGCTCCAACTCACAATCTGGCTTATTAAAAAATCTAATTAATACCTCTATCTTCGTCGCTGAATATAAATCGAAGAAATGAGCTTAGATTTTAAAGAATTTCTTGCAGACAATCCGAAAGCATGGAAGGATAGGATACTAAAAGAATTAAAAGGAAAACCTTACGAATCTCTCGTATGGGATCATCCTGAAGGAATGCAAGTGAATCCTAATTCTTTTAAGGGTGAGGTTTCAGAAAACAATGGTTTTCCTGGTAAATTCCCATACTTAAGAGGAGTAAAGACAGAATCTAACGACTGGGAGATAAACCAATTTATAGCCTCTGACACTGAAGCAAAAATGAATAAAAGAGCGCTAAATGCTCTGGAGGGTGGAGCAGAAGGACTCATCATTTCTTTAAAAGAGCCTAAGGACTTAACTCAGTTACTGAAAGGCGTTTTCTTAAACTATGTAGGTCTGCACTTTGTTGATGAATTTACTCAGGAAAATATGACTCAGTTGGAGCGGCTGCTGGAAGAAAATGAGCTCACAGGAATAGACATTTATGGTTCTACAGAACTTCATTTATACGACAATGAATTAAACGTAAGAGAAGAGAATATTTTCTTGGCTATTGAGGTTTCTCAGAGGTTTCCACGTGTGAAAGCGATCAAAGTCAGAGGAGACTTTTTTCATAATAAGGGAGCTATAGCTTCCACAGAATTAGCGCTAGCACTGAGCATAGGGCATGAGTCATTATTAGAATTAGTAAAAGGAGGCATGACGGTGGACCAAGCTTCTGCGGCTATTAATTTCTCTATGGGATCTGGCTCTAGCTATTTTACAGAACTGGCCAAGTATAGAGTGCTTCGTCAACTGTGGGGAATGGTAGTGGATAAATACGAACCGCAGCACAGTTGCAGCAGAGCCACTTATATTCAGGCGTTTTCAGGAAATTGGAACAAGACTATTTTAGATGAGGAAAATAATTTGCTGCGCACCACCACAGAAGCGATGAGCGCTGTGTTAGGTGGGGCAGATGCGGTGTGTTTGTTTCCTTTTGATGTTTTGACTAAACAGGAGAGTAATTCAGGAATGAGATATGCTAGAAACATTCAGCATTTATTAAAGTCTGAGAGTTTCCTTCATCAGACGTTAGACCCGGCAGGAGGGAGTTATTACATAGAGAGTTTGACCAAGAAATTGAGAGAGAAAGCCTGGGAGAAATTCTGTAATATGGAATCTGACGGAGGAATTATAGCATTGCAACGCTCAGGAAAAATTATGGAAATGCTCAAAGCAGACGTCAAGACTCAAAAAGCAGCCTTAACGAGTGGACATCGCACTATGATAGGAGTGAATAAATACAAGTCAGAGCAAGCTAAGAAAGCTTTAAGTCAAGATGATAGATTAGCAAAAGATTTTGAAGGATGAGAAAGCAATTTGACCAAACAGACCTGACAGCACTGGACCAAAACCAAGAGTTTGATAAATTCGAAGGAATGGAGTTTCAGAGTGCTGAGAAAATAACTACCAAATCTGCATATTTCCCTGATTCTGAGGGGATGCCCGAGCATGTGACGTTTGGAGCGGGAATAGCGCCTAACTTAAGAGGTCCATACTCGAGCATGTATGCTATTAGGCCATGGACAGTTAGACAGTATGCAGGTTTTAGCACCGCTCAAGAATCAAATGCTTTCTATCGAAAAAATTTAGCGTCAGGGCAGAAGGGATTGTCTGTAGCTTTTGATTTAGCCACACATAGAGGATATGACTCTGATCACTCTAGAGTTAAGGGAGATGTGGGTAAGGCAGGTGTAGCCATAGACTCTGTGTTGGATATGAATATCCTTTTCGACCGAATTCCACTTGATAAAATGTCGGTTTCTATGACCATGAACGGAGCTGTTATTCCTATCATGGCATTTTACATATTAGCTGCAGAGGAGCAGGGAGTAGATATGAAAGAGCTTTCTGGTACTATTCAGAATGATATTCTTAAGGAGTTTATGGTACGGAATACATATATCTATCCGCCTAAGCATTCTATGCGAATTATAGCAGATATTTTCGAATATACATCTGAGAAAATGCCTCGATTTAATTCTATCTCTATCAGTGGATACCACATGCAGGAAGCTGGAGCTACGGCAGATATAGAGTTGGCATACACCTTGGCAGATGGATTAGAATATATAAGGGCAGGAATTAAGGCGGGGATGGACATTGACGATTTTGCACCGCGCTTGTCTTTTTTCTGGGGCATAGGCATGAACCATTTTATGGAAGTGGCCAAGATGAGAGCAGCACGAATGATCTGGGCGAAGCTAGTGAAACAGTTCAATCCAGAAAATCCAAAAAGTATGGCTCTAAGAACGCACTGCCAAACATCGGGCTGGAGTTTAACAGAGCAAGACCCTTATAATAATGTAGCTAGAACTTGCGTAGAAGCCATGTCGGCGGTGATGGGTGGAACACAAAGTTTACATACCAATGCTCTAGATGAAGCCACAGCTTTACCTACTGATTTCTCTGCCAAAATCGCGAGAAACACGCAGCTCTATCTACAGAGTGAAACCGACATTACTAAAGCCATTGATCCTTGGGCCGGCAGTTATTATTTAGAGGCACTCACTAAGGAGATAGCGGACAAGGCGTGGGAGCATATCCAAGAAGTAGAAGAGTTGGGAGGAATGACTAAAGCCATAGAGTCTGGAATTCCCAAGCTGAGAATAGAGGAGGCAGCTGCTCGAAAACAAGCTAGAATAGATTCAGGTCAAGACCAAATCATAGGTGTAAACATCTTTGATGTGGAAGAAGATTCAGCTGAAGATGAGCTAGAGTTTAGGGAGGTGGATAATAATGCTGTAAGAAAAGAACAGATAGAGCGCCTTCAGAAAATGAAGGCTGAGCGTGATAATGATGCGTGTATCTTAGCATTGCAGCGGCTAGAAAAATCGGCTCAATCAGGAGAAGGGAATTTACTAGAGTTAGCTGTGGACTGTGGCAGAAAAAAAGCTAGTCTGGGCGAGATATCTGATGCTATGGAAAAAGCATTTGGCAGGTATCAGGCCAAGATACAATCACTGAGTGGCGTATATTCGTCAGAGTTAATGGGAGATAAAGATTTTATAAAAGCAAGAGAACTAGCAGATAAGTTCGCGGAATTGGCAGGGAGAAGACCCAGGATCATGGTGGCCAAGATGGGTCAAGATGGCCATGATAGAGGAGCCAAGGTGATAGCTACTAGCTTTGCTGACATCGGATTCGATGTGGATATAGGGCCATTATTCCAAACCCCAGCAGAAGCTGCTAAGCAAGCCATGGAAAACGATGTGCATGTTCTAGGGGTGAGCTCTTTAGCTGCTGGTCATAAAACACTAGTTCCAGAAGTGATAGCAGAACTAGAAAAATACAACAGACCAGAAACATTAGTAATAGTAGGAGGAGTAATCCCTAAACAGGATTACGACTATTTGTATAATGCAGGCGCAGTAGGAATATTTGGTCCAGGAACTAAAATAGCCTCAGCAGCGCAAGAGATATTGGAGTTGTTAATCGAGGGGTATTCCTAAGTTAACTCAAATTATATCTGTAATTTCCTTTTTCATTTAACTATCTATTTTTTTATTAAGTTATAGATAAATTAGTCTAATAATTTGTGCTTCTTTGGACGGAGAAAGGTGATTATACTTTTTTTCTAGCTTGTTTTATTATTTTATTATTACTATTATTATATGTTATGTAACCTTACCCTTTTTGTGGCGTACATACTGATATAAAAAAAACAAATAAAAACAAAACCTATAGAAATCATGATTAAATTTTTACTTCAAGTATCCAGTGCGATGCTTTTTACCCTAGCTAGCATTATTAGCACTAATATGACAGCTCAAGATTGTGTTACATTCGAATTTTCTAATGAAACTGGCGAAGAAACATTCTTTTCTGATGCAGACATGTGTGGAACAAATGTAACATGGGAAGAGCCTAATGTATTAAGCACTTGTGGATTTACACCAAATATTGTCACGAATTTTGTCCAAGGCCAATACTTCGAAGCAGGTTATCATATCTTAATTTATCAAGCGTTTGATGAGAACCAAGTTTTACTAGGTCAAGCAGAGTTTTATTTAGATGTATTTGATAATGTTCCACCAGTGCCACAGGGAGAAGATATTACACAAGAGGACCCTATTAATTTTCCTGGACTTTTTGATGGTCCTGATGTACTTTTAGCAGGCGATTATGATGAAACTCTTTTACCCAGTTATATAGCTTTAGATAATTGTGCAGGAGAAAGAAATGGTGTGCCTGAAGTGATAGAGTTAGATGCTGATACAAGACTTGTGACTTACACGTTTAACGATAGAGCTAACTTTTCTCAGTTAGATATTCTAGTTTATTCTAATGCAGACGTTAGTTCTGTAGGAGAGTCTTTATTGTCAAATGCTCAGAACAATATAGGAATGTCGATTTTCCCTAATCCTATGACAGATAAAGCGACAGTGAAATTAGATTCTAAATTATCAAATAACTATACGGTTACAATTTACTCTATGACAGGAAAAGTCGTTTATACTGATGTATTTGTAAATGGAGACAATCAATTAGCCGTTGATTTTCTGTCAAGCGGCATGTATACGATACACGCAACGTCAGGAGCTTCTTCTAGTATAAAACGTTTTATCAAGAACTAATTTATCAGACTTTAGTTGATAATCCCAAGTCCATTATTGGACTTGGGATTTTTTATAATCCATAATTTTCAGGATCCTTCTAATTATAATTATTTTCAGGGTTTAGATGATTTGCCATTGAGTTCTAAAAGTTGTGGTTATGCCACTGAAACGTGTTTTATCGTCAGAAAAATGAAAGTACATTGCTTGACCATCATTTACTTTTAATTGAGGGTTTTCTTCATAATCCTTTCTAATAGTTACTTCACTTGTTTTGTAATTAAAGGAAATCCCTGAAAACGTTATCTCATGATATGAACGAACCCATTTAAGTTCTGAGTATTCGATGAAGCAGTAGTGTTAAATTGAATAGTCCAGTTGTAGAGGCCGTTAGGAACGAAGTACTCTCCTTCATTTTCAAAACCACCATCCCAACTCGATTCGTTGTAATCTTCGGATGAAAAAACGATTTCCCCATACCGATTAAAAATAAGGAATTTGTAAGAAATAAACTCTGCATCATCACCTAGCTTCACTATCGGCTGGAAAACGTCATTTATTCCATCATAATTCGGGCTAAAGGCATTGGGAATATAGGTTGCTACAGAATTGTCTAAATAGTTTATGATAAGTTCTATGTCTATATCACAACCTGTTAATTGGTTTTCACTAAAGTAGTAAGTTCCTTCTTGGTCATAGATTACTCCGTTAATCTCGTAGGTTTCCTCTTCTTCCAGGTTAATGACTAGCGTTTGACTTTCTTGAGGTACAAAAGACACATTTACTTCTGTCTGTAATTCACAGCCATTAGATGCGCCATTCTCAGTAATGAAATTATAAGTTCCAGGTTCTGTTATTGTAACATCTTGGTATGAGAGAATTCCATCTTCACAAAGGAGTAGGTTGACCAAGGATCCTTCATTTGGCAATAGGCCAATATTGATGTCATCAATACTAGTTCCACAAATATTGACAACTTCTAAGGAAATAATTTGCGGCTCATTTATCCAAACAGAAGAGGTGTTCTCACCTGTGCTCCATAAATAAGAATCGTAAACTCCAGATTCTATCTGAATAGGAAAGTCTGCTATGCAGTAATTAATGTCTTCTCCCAAATCTAGATTCGGAATATTTCCTAGGCTACTAATAAGAAGTGCCTCTGAGGCAGTACCGCAGAAGTTTGAAACCTCCAAAGTTATAGATTGGGGTTGGTCGATATATGTTTCTTGGGTAAGGTCTCCATTAGACCATGTATAAGTGTCGAAAATTGGAGACGAGATCATAACAGGAAATTCAGCTTCGCAGTATGAAACCTCTCCCCCCAGATCTAAAACCGGAATATCGCCAGCTGACGTAAGGAGTATATTGCTAGAGCCTAATCCACATTGGTTTTCTACCTCTACAGATATTGCTGATGGGGCATCTACCGATATTGTTGATGTTTCCTCACCTGTGCTCCATATATAGCTAGAACCATCGTTTCCTGCATCTAAAATAATAGGAAAATCAGCATTGCAAAGCGAAATATCCTCACCTAACTCGACGCTAGGAAAGGTTCCAAGGCTGGCTATGGTTTTTTCATCCGTAGCGGTTCCACAAGGACTAGTTACAATAACAGATACAATTCCAGGCGAGTTGATAATCAGCTCTTGTGACACTTCCCCTGTAGACCATTGATAACTGTCATAGCTTCCCGGATTAAGTATAATAGGAAAATCCTCATCACATATGGCTAAATCCGCACCTAAATTTACTTCTGGAGTATTTCCCGAAGAACTGATTTCTACTTCATCATAAGAAGTTCCACATATATTTGTTACTTCTACAAAAATTGATGCTGGGGCAGCTAATTCTAGGGTCTGACCTATTTCATTGTTACCCCAGAAATAGGTATTAAAACCTGCGCCAGCATCGATAACCACGGGAAACTCAGAATCACAAAAAGCCTGGTCCTCACCTAAATTCAGATCAGGTAAATCACCCAAACTACTAATATTTATTTCATCGGTATCTGTCCCGCATGAATTACTTACTTCGAGAGAGATAGTCTGAGGTGAGTTAAGTTCTGCTGTTTGCGAAGATGAGCTATTCGACCAGTTATAAGTTTCGAAGACCCCGGCATCGATAATCACGGGAAACTCAGAGTTACAGAAAGAAAGATCTGAGCCTAAATCTAGGGATGGTGGAGGGCCTAGAGAAGTAACTGATATTTCTTCTGAAATGCTTCCACATACATTGGATACTTCGAGTGTAATTATGCCTGGAACAGATAGCTCCGTCGTTTGCGTAGTTTCGCTATTTCCCCATGAATATGAATCAAAACCTGCGCCTGCATCAAGTGCAATAGGGAAGTCATAATCACAAAAAGCCTGATCTAGAGATAAGTCTATTAAAGGGATATCTCCTAGGCTGGTTATCGAGATATCATCAGAGGATGTCCCGCATGAGTTGCTAACCTCAACATTAATAAACTGTGGAGCATCTAAAACTATGGATTGAGTCTCTTCGCCTGTTGACCATAAATATGAATTACCGTCTTGGGCAGATATTTCTAAAGGAAAGTCAGCTAAGCAAAAAGATAAGTCGGGACCTAGCTCTAATAAAGGTAATCCTCCAATACTATTAATAGTTAAACCATCAGTGGAAGTTCCGCATGCGTTGGTGACTTCTAGGCTTATAAATTGTGGCTGATCTAAAAGAATAGAGGTCGATTCTTCTCCGGTGCTCCATAGATAGGAGTCATAAATCGTTAATGCGTCTATGGCTGCAGGAAACTCATTATCGCACAAATTAAGATCTTCACCTAAATATAAATCAGGGGCATCTCCTAAAGATTCTATAATTAATTCGTCATATCCGGTACCACAATCGGTGGTAACCTCTAATCCATAAATTCCGGGACCACTAATTGAAATCGAAGGAGTGATTTCACTCGTAGACCACGAATATGAATCAAAAATGTCATTTACTCCTATTATCACTGGAAAATCTTCGTTACAATATTCAGCAAATTCGGGCAGAATTGGAATAGGTGTTGATATGGCAGCGCCTAAATCATAGGTGAACGTCTCGGAACCACAGAAATTAGTAACAGTTACTTCATAGGTGTCTATTGAGTTGACTTCTATGTTAGGTGTCGTCTCCCCTGTATTCCAGAGGTAGGAATTGTAATTACCAGTGGTCAAGGTCAATGGAAAGTCATAGTTACAGCCGTCAAAAGTATCGGGGGTTATAAATGGCTCTGGATCAGTGAATCCTATGAGAATAATTTGGCCTTGACCATCTTGACAAAGGCCTTCAGTGCTTACACTATAGGTGCCGTAAGTATCAACAGTTATGGTTTGTGTAGTTTCACCAGTATTCCATAAATAGTTTTCATATTGTGGTCCAGCATCGAGTAAGAACGGAAGTTCTAATTCACAGAAGCTAAGAGTGTATCCTAAAATAATAGTTTCTATAGGCTCCTCCAGGGTTATAATAGAGGTAGCAGATGCCAAACCGCAAAGGGATGGAACTTCACAAGTGTAAATCCCCACTTCATTTATTTGGATAGTAGATGAAGTTTCACCTGTGCTCCAGTTGTAGGGGCCTATTGATGCAGAAGCATCCAAGGTAATAGGGAAGTCATCACAATCCACAAATTGAGCTCCTCCTATACTTAAAATATTTCCTGGTGATGAAGGGAAGTTGAGTGATATATTGAGACACTGAATGAGATCTGCACTAGGGGCACTATTATTTATATCTTCTATACATTCATAAAGGACAGTAGTAGAATTAGAGTTATTTATGATAGTAGAACCGCATTCTGCATAGATTAAGTTCACTCCAGAAGAAATAGTCACTGTAGAACCGGCAGCAGCATAAACCGTAAACTCACTATCACCATCTACTAGCTCTACTTGATTATTATTCAACGCAAATATTTTACCTGAACCACTACCGTTGTGAACGTATGAAGCTCCGGACTCTAACCAATAGTTATGTACTCCGGAACCCGAATATTCTATGTCAATATCTGAGCAAACGTAATAATCATTATCGCTTGAAGGCGCGATGTTTCCACTTGTAGAAATAATATCATATGTACTTAAAACATCACTACCGGGTGAAAGCATGCACTGAGAAAAGCCAACCAATGAATAAGAGAAACTAACCATAAAGATGGATAGGAGCTTAAGCGAATTGTGAGTTCGTGTTTCTAAGCGCTGTGTTCTATTTAATTCTGTTGCTGGCACTGTTGAGTGTTATCTTTTCAAAGATAGCCAAATCAGCAGATAATTCCTAGACCTACCAATGGATAGGTGTGACTTTTATTC
>DDEI01000089.1:0-15763 GCA_002336675.1 Flavobacteriales bacterium UBA1958
TTTTCAGAAACAAATGGACCTTGGATGGAATCTAAACTACAAGAAAATGTGGATGTGAAAATTTTAGATTTCAATGCAGATGGCTTACTAGATTTTTACTTCGTCAATGGAGGAAACCACCTGCCTAAAAATCATAAAGACTATAAAGACGAGCTTTTCTTAAATTCTTCTTCAGGCTTTGCAAAGCAGATCACAACTGAAACTATTAATGGGTCATGTTCTGCTGCAGGAGACATAAACAATGACGGATTCACTGATTTATTTATAGCAGGGAACAACACCCCAAACAGCTATCCTAATAGCGATGGTAATGTCATCTATTTTGGGAACAAAGAAGGCAGCCTTTCATTATCTAGCTCTCTTACAGAAAACACACCTTTAGGGATTATAAAGGATGCACACTTAATCGATTTAAATAATGACAACTACCCTGAGCTTATACTACTAGGTCATTGGATGAGTCCTAGCATTTTATGGAATAATGAGGGCATATTTGACAAGCCCTCTCCTATTGGAAATCTAAATGGCTGGTGGTATTCACTGGAACCATCTGACGTTAATGGAGACGGGTATATAGATCTCATATGCGGAAACATGGGCCTGAATAATAAATACCACCCTTCCTCCGATAAGCCCCTCAAATTATACCAATCTGATTTTGACAACAACAATACCAATGATATTGTTCTCGCCAAGCCATTCAAAGGAAAATATGTTCCAGTAAGAGGCCGTGAATGTAGCTCCGAACAAATGCCGTTTTTAGAGGCCGAATTTGAAAATTATGAAGGCTTCGCAAACGCATCTATCGAGCAGGTTCTCGGAGAAGATAAAATATCAAAAGCCACATTGTTTCAAGTGAATGAATTCAGGAGTGGAATCTTATTGAACGATGGAAGTGGTAAGTTCAACTTTAAACCCTTCCCAAACCTGGTGCAGTCTTTTCCAGTTTTAGATATAGTGGCATATGACCTAAACAATGATGAAAAACTAGACTTTATTTTAGCAGGTAATCACTTCGATGCTGAGGTAGAAACTACCAGACATGATTCTGGGAATGGATTAGTTCTTATGAGCACAAAGTCTGAAGAATACCTGGTATTAACCGGTATTGAGTCTGGATTTTTCGCTCAAGGAAATGTAAAATCTCTATTGAAAATGAAACTAGGAAAGAGAGATCTTCTTCTTGTAGGAAACAACAATAGTAAGATTGGAGCATATTTTATAGAATAACGTTTCTCTAATGTTACTTTTGCTCCCTTCATTAACTTACTTGTATGAGTTTAAAAAATAAAAAAGACGCCCTCGACTATCATTCTAAAGGAAGAAGAGGGAAAATAGAAGTTATTCCTACTAAGCCCTACAGCTCTCAGCGTGATTTGAGTTTAGCTTATTCTCCGGGAGTAGCAGAGCCATGTCTTGAGATAGCTAAGAATCCAGAAGATGCCTATAAGTATACTACGAAAGGGAATTTAGTCGCCGTAATTACCAACGGTACCGCTGTTTTAGGATTAGGAGACATTGGCCCTCTGGCCTCTAAGCCAGTAATGGAAGGAAAAGGACTCCTTTTTAAAATATTCGCTGATATTGACGTTTTTGATATCGAAATAGACGCGTCAGACATAGACAAATTTGTAGAGACCGTAAAGGCCATCTCTCCCACATTTGGAGGAATAAACCTTGAAGATATAAAAGCACCTGAAGCCTTCGAAATAGAGGAACGTTTAAAAGCAGAGTTAGACATTCCTGTAATGCATGATGACCAGCACGGAACGGCTATTATCTCTTCAGCTGCATTATTAAATGCTCTTGAGCTTGCAGAAAAAAATATTCAAAACGTAAAAATCGTCATAAGTGGTGCTGGTGCAGCTGCCATGGCATGTGCTGACCTATATATTTGTCTAGGCGCTAAAATTGAGAATATCCTAATGCTAGACAGCAAAGGCCTTATCACTTCTAATCGAGAAGGTTTAAATCAAAGAAAGAAAAAGTACGCCAGAAAATTGATAAATACTGATTTAGCAGGTGCTATGAAAGGCTGTGATGTCTTTTTAGGTTTAAGTAAGGGAAATATAGTTTCTATGGACATGATCAAGTCCATGGCCGCAAAACCAATCGTATTCGCATTGGCCAACCCTGATCCGGAAATTAGTTATAAAGAAGCCTGTTCAGCTCGCGAAGACATCATTATGGCTACTGGAAGATCTGACAATCCTAACCAAGTAAATAATGTCTTGGGGTTTCCTTATATATTCAGAGGAGCTCTAGATGTGCGAGCTACTGTGATCAATGAAGAAATGAAATTGGCCGCCGTAAAAGCCATTGCTCTTTTAGCTAAAGAAGCTGTTCCTGAAGAAGTAAGTCTAGCATATGGGGAGCAGAATATAACCTTTGGTAAAGACCTTATCATTCCCAAACCTTTAGACCCCCGATTAGTTACTCATGTATCCACTGCTGTCGCCAAAGCCGCTATGGCCTCAGGCGTTGCAAAAGAACCAATTACCGACTGGGAATCTTATCAATTATCTTTGGAGAAAAGACTAGGAAACGACAATAAGCTTCTTAATACTATTACTGATAAAGCAAAGAAAAATCCTAAAAAGGTGGTTTTTGCTGAAGCAGATAACTTTAAAATACTTAAAGCCGCTGAAAGCGCATTAGAAGAAGGCATCGCGACACCTATATTATTAGGAGAAGAAGAAAAAATTTACTCCATTGCTGAAGAAAATGGTCTTGACTTAGCCGGTGTGGAGATTATTGACCCTAGATCTTTGTCAAGAAAAAAAGACAGACAAGAATTCGGAGAACTTCTCTTTGAAAAAAGAAATAGGAAAGGACTTACTCTCATCGAAGCAGAAAAACTGATGAGAGACCGAAATTATTTTGGTTCTATGCTCGTAGAAACAGGATACGCTGACGCTATGATTTCTGGAATGACCAGAAGTTACAATGATGTTATCAAACCAGCCCTTAAAATTATAGGCCTAGAAGAGGGAAGCACTATAGTAGCAGGGATGTATATCCTCCAAACCAAAAATGGGCCTGTTTTCTTTGCCGACACTACAGTTAATGTAAACCCTACGGCAGAAGAAATAGCCGAAATCACAAAACTTGTAGCTACAGCAGTAAGAAGATTTAGAGTAACACCAAGAGTAGCACTTCTCTCTTATTCAAACTTTGGCTCTTCTAAAGGTCCAGACCCAGAAAAAATGGCTGACGCTATAAAAATCATCCATGACACTCAGCCAACTCTGGCGGCAGACGGAGAAATTCAAGCAAATTTTGCACTAAATAATGACATGATTAAGGAGGCGTTTCCATTTTCAGATTTAAAAAACGGAAGAGTGAATACACTAATATTTCCAAACTTATCTGCTGGTAATATCGCTTACAAACTAATGCAAGAAATGGGAGGCATAGAAGCTATTGGACCTCTCTTATTAGGAATGAAAAAATCTTTTCATATTCTTCAATTAAACTGCTCGGTTAGAGAAATTGTTAACATGACCACTATAGCTGTGGCTGAAGCTCAATCTAAAAAATGATAGATTATTTAAAGGGAAAGCTCGTAGAAAAATCTCCTACGTATGCCATCGTGGAGTGCGGAGGAATAGGGTATTTCGTAAACGTTTCAGTAACCACTTATGGCCTTCTGCCCGATACGGAGACCTGTCTAATCTGGACACACTTTATAGTCAGAGAAGATGCTCAAGTTTTATATGGCTTTGCAGATAAAGATGAACGAGACGTTTTCAGAAAACTTATTTCTGTTAATGGTGTTGGTGCTAATACGGCGCGAATGATTTTGAGTGGAATGAACCCAAATGAAGTTAGGTCTACTATTCAGAACCAAAACGCCGATGCCCTCAAAGGAATCAAAGGAATAGGAGCCAAATCGGCCCAAAGAATTATTATAGATTTACACGACAAAATTTCTGGACTAGAAAATAATCAAGAAAATATAATAGTAGTGGGCAATAGCGTTAAGAATGATGCGTTAATAGCTTTATCCTCATTAGGATTTGATAAGACCAAAACTGATAAAACCCTTGATAAATTAATCAGCGTGGAAGGGAGCGAACTCTCTGTAGAGAAGCTCATAAAACTTGCACTCAAGCAGTTGTAAAATAAAAACGTGAGATTCAAGGCCAAAAATATTATCAAGATATCTATAGTTTTATTACTAATAATAAGTGTGATTACTGGATATGCCAGAACCGCTTTTTCTGATTATATTATCCCTGTAATAATTTCTACTGAAGAAGCGCCATACAGAAACGCTATCCCCGCTGACACCACTGACTTACCTTTCCCTTTGCAAGATCAAGGAATTAACCCCTCTGAACAGGGTGCTTTAGGTGTTAATCTTCAAAACCCAGATAACATCAATTCTGAAGTTGTATACGACCCTGAAACAGGAACTTACAGCATTATTCAAACTATCGGAGACAGCCTTTATTTCAGAACTCCTATCGAGCTCACGCAAGATGAATATTTAAACTACGATTTCACAAAAAGCTTATCAGAGTATTGGAATAAGCAGCAAGATGAAGTTGATGAAGAAAGCCAAGCATACGCTCCTAAAATGACTATTGATAGTAAGGGGTTTGCTAATATCTTTGGCAGTAACGAAATCGAAATGCGACCTCAAGGATCGGCAGAGTTAAGTTTTGGAATTAATGTTAGCAAAACTGATAACCCAAGAATCCCTCAGAGACAACGAAGTATTACGACCTTTGATTTTGATCAAAGAATTCAGTTAAATGTTGTCGGTAATATAGGAACCAAGCTTCAGCTTTCAACCAACTTTAATACTGAAGCTACATTTGATTTTGAAAATCAAATGAAACTCGAATATACGGGTGGTGAAGACGAAATTATTCAAAAAATAGAGGCTGGTAATGTTAGTCTTCCATTAACAGGTACTCTAATTCAAGGTTCGCAGAGTTTATTTGGGATGAAACTTGAAACTAAATTTGGAAGACTAAAAAATACTACAGTCCTTTCTCAGCAGAAAGGAGAACGGAAAGAAATCACCGTAGAGGGAGGAGCGCAGACTCAGACCTTTGACATTAAAGCAGATGCATACGAGGCCAACAAGCACTATTTTCTTTCCCGTTACTTCAGAGATCAATATGATGTAGCTATGCAAAGTTTACCTATAGTAAATTCTGCCATTAACATCACAAGAATAGAAGTTTGGGTAGTGAATACTCAAGCAAACACCCAAAACGTAAGAAACCTAGTTGCATTTACAGATTTAGGAGAAAATGCTGCGTATCAATCTTCTGGTTACGCTAACCCTGGTGTATTATTTCCGGCTAACCCGTCTAGACTTCCAGACAATGCTCAAAACACTATTTACGAACAAATGATTAATGACCCTGAAGTACTAGGTTACAGTGGGGCAATTAGCGCTATACAAGGGTTGAATCAAAATTTTCAACAGGGAGTTCACTTCGAACGGGTAGGAAACGCAAGGAAGCTAAGCCCATCTGAGTTTACTTATAACTCTAGATTAGGTTTTGTCAGTTTAAGACAATCACTAAATAATGCCGAGGTTCTAGCCGTGTCTTATGAGTACACCGAGGGAGGTAATACTTATCAAATCGGTTCTCTATCTCAAGATGGAATAACAGCGCCTAGTGCCCTTGTTCTGAAAATGCTCAAGAGTTCTATTACTCAAGTAGTAGACGCGAGTGGTAATCCAGCACCACTATGGGATTTAATGATGAAGAATGTATACAGCATGGGTGCTTTTGGTGTAAATAAAGATGACTTTAGGCTTGATATCTGGTATAACAATCCATCGACTGGAATAGATCAGAATTACATTCCGAGAGACCCTCTTGATGGAAAACTATTAGTTCAAGTTTTAGACATGGATAAAATCAATGTCAATGGAGAGCCATACCAAGATGGAGTTTTCGATTTCGTGGATAATGCCGCTACTCAAGGAGGGTTAATTAACTCACAGAACGGCCGGCTATATTTACCTACAGTTGAACCTTTTGGGGCTCATCTAGCTGGTTACATTCAGGACTCTGCTGGAGTTTATAATATGTCTGAAAATGATGTGAATTCATTAATTAATCAAGTGGTATTCCAAGAGCTATATGACAGTACGAAAACAGCAGCTCAGCAGATACCAGCCAAAAACAGATTCAGTATCAGGGGGCAGTATAAATCCAGCTCAAGTAGTGAGATTAGCTTGAACTCCATCAATATTCCTCAAGGGTCTGTATCGGTCACGTCAGGAGGTGTTAAACTCATAGAAAACCAAGACTATACTGTAGATTACAATCTGGGTAGAGTTCGAATTCTAAATGAGAGTTTATTAGACAGCGGAACGCCTATTAGCGTCTCGCTTGAGAGTAACTCATTATTTAATATTCAAACTAAAACCTTATTGGGAACTAGATTTGATTATGAAGTTAATAAAGACTTAAATATTGGAGCAACACTCTTAAACCTCAGGGAGAGACCGCTAACGCAAAAAATAAATGTAGGTGATGAACCCGTAAACAACACTATAGTCGGAGCCGACATCAAGTATAGAGCGGAAAGTAGGTTTATTACTTCTTTGGTAGATAAACTTCCGTTTTATGAGACTAAAGCGAAATCTACTATTGATTTTAATGCTGAAGGAGCTTACCTTATTCCTGGATACTCAAGAGCTATTGGTAAGAATGGCAATGCATATATAGATGATTTTGAAGGAAGCCAATCTACGATAGACCTTAGAGCATTAAATCAATGGTTCTTAGCGAGCACGCCTAGACATCAATCGGATTTATTTCCAGAAGCTTTAATAGAAGATAGCATATTGATTAACTACAATAGAGCTAAAATGAGTTGGTATCAAATTGATCCAATTTTTTATCAACCCAACTCTAGCATAGAAGGAGTAGACCAATTCGTAAGGAGTGATCACAGAATGCGGGAAGTTCTTGAGGAGGAAGTTTTTCCAGATAGAGAATTGTCTCCGGGAACACCTAGAAATATTGCTACGCTGGATATGACATACTATCCAGAAGAAAGAGGCCCTTATAATTACGATCTTTCTGAAGCTGAGTCCTCTAATGAATCAGCTGGATTGACACCAGACGGATTATTAGCAGACCCAGAGAGCAGGTGGGGTGGTATCCAAAGGGCTTTAACTGTAAATGATTTTGAATCGAGTAACATCGAATTTATTCAATTCTGGCTTATGGATCCTTTTAACGAAGACTCCCCTAACGAAAATGGCGGTGAATTATACTTCAATTTAGGAAATGTAAGTGAAGATATTCTAAGTGATTCTGGCCTTAGTTTTGAAAACGGATATCCTAGTGAAAGCCAGACGAATGAAGTAGACTCCACTAACTGGGGTTTTATTCCAGACCCCAGTAACTTTAATGTCGTCAACGCCTTTGATAACACCTCCCCTAATTATATACTTCAAGATCTAGGTATAGATGGATTAAATAGCGCAGATGAAGCTACGTTTTTCGAAAATGAATACCAATATTTAACTGCTCTGCAGGGTCCATTAACGACTGAGGCTTACAGCGCGATATTAGCGGATGTCTCTGCAGATGATTATCAATACCCAAGAAGAACCATCTCGGGAGGTTTAAATACTTTAGAAAGACATAAAAACTTCAATGCTTATGAAGGAAACTCCCTAAACCAGCAAGAAGCAGCAACCACCATTCCTAATACAGAAGATATTAATAAGGATAATACGCTCAATACTATAGAGAGCTATTACCAATATAGAGTAAGCTTAAACCCTCAAGATTTAGCAGTAGAAAATATTGGTAATAACTACCTTACAGATGTATTTCAAACTACGAAAAACACAGAAGCTACATCAGATAGGCCTATTACTTGGTATCAGTTTAAAATCCCAGTTAGAGATTTTGAGAAAAGTTTTAATGGCATTACTGATTTCAGAAGTATCCGTTTCCTTAGAATGTTCATGAAGGATTGGGATGAAGAGGTTACGTTAAGATTCGCCAGATTAGAGCTTATCAGAGGGGAGTGGAGAGTTTACCAAGAATCCTTACAAGAGGCTGGAGAAATTGACCAAACAGATGGCGCTGAGACTACATTTGTGGTTAACGCTGTTAACATAGAGGAAAACTCCAATAGGGAGCCCATTCGTTATGTCGAGCCTCCTGGTATTACGAGGGAAATAGACGTAGGAGCTGCTAACCTCAGAAATCTTAACGAACAGAGTCTATCCATGGAGGTTTGCAACTTACAAGATGGAGATAGCCGAGCGACCTATCGAAATGTAAATTTTGATATGCGGATGTATGAACGGCTAAAAATGTTTGTTCATGCCGAAAGTGGAGATTTAAACAATCCTTTACAGAAAGGTGACTTAGCCTGTTTCTTAAGACTAGGTAGTGACTTTGACGAAAATTATTATGAATATGAAATCCCCCTTGCGATAACAGATCAGGATGATAATTCTGCTGAAGCTATATGGCCAGATGAAAATATCTTTGATATCAAATTAGACCTACTGCAGCAGGCTAAAACGCAAAGAAATAATGCAAACTTCAACATAACCAAAGTGTATGAGGCCTCCAACGCACCTTCAGGCTCAAGGATTAGGGTTAAAGGGAACCCTAACCTAGCTAATGTGGTCACGGTTATGATTGGGTTAAAAAATCCAGACAAGGATAATAATCCTTATGCAACCGATGACGGCCTCTCCGAATGTGGTGTAGTTTGGGCTAATGAATTAAGATTAACTGATTTTAATAACAAAGGTGGAGGGGCAGCACTGGCCACATTGAGTACTTCTCTAGCCGATTTCGGTAACTTCTCTTTAGCAGGATCTATTTCTACACCAGGTTTTGGTAGTTTAGAAGAGAGAATTCAAGAGAGACAGCGAGAAACTGTTCGTACTTTAAACCTCAGTACCACACTACAAATGGGCAAACTCTTCGGTGAAGATCTCGGAGTTCAGTTACCTGTTTATATGGGCTACTCACTGAGTGAAACTACCCCACAATTTGATCCATTATCACCAGACGTAGAATTATTCGATTCGACTAGTGATTTATCTCCAACAGATGCTGCTAAACGAAGAGATATCAGTAAATCTCTAACTACACGAAGGAACATCAACTTTTCGAATGTAAGAATTAGTCCTAAAGGAAAAGATAAAAAAAGCACCAAAGATACAATTACTAAAGACGGGCCTAAGGCAAACGCAGGTAAAGGAGGGGGGAAGTCTGACAAGAAAAAACAAACGCCCTTCTATAGTGTTAAAAATTTCTCGGTAAGCTATAACTACAGTGATATTGAATCTCGAGACATAAACACTGAGAAAGATCTTACTATTAATGAAAGTGCAGGATTGAATTATGCTTTCTCTTATAAGCCTGTTGAGGTGAAGCCATTCTCTAAGATCGGATTTATTAAAAACGCTAAGGCACTCAAATTCATTAAAGACTTCAACTTTAACATAGGACCGAAACAATTAGGGTTTAGTACCACTATGGACAGAATGTACAGGGAAAGTGCAATTAGAGATAATACATCGATTCTTTTGGGGTATGAAACAGATGCCATCATACTTCCCCAAATAGTTAAAAATTGGAATTGGAATAGAAATTACACGTTTAGGTATGATTTAGCTAAGTCCCTGAAATTTGACTTTAATGCGAGTAACCAGGCACTTATTAGACAACCGCAAGGTGCTAGAGATCGATTCTCAAAAGAAGAGTATAAAGATCAAGTAGCCGCGCTAAATGGTCTAGGAACTGACACTGTAGGAATAGCGCCTGGCATTACCACTGGATATAACCATAGCGCAGGTCTGAATTACAAACTCCCACTAGACAAATTTCCGATCATCAACTTCATCAGTGCTGACGCTGGATATGGGTCTTCTTACAGATGGGGAAGAGCACCATTCTCACAAGATAGTTTAGGTAACACAATAGAAAATAGTAGGAATATTACACTAAATGCTCAGGCAAACTTTGCAACGCTCTATAACAAGTCGGACTTCTTAAAAGCCTTAAGCAAAGGGAAAACACCGAAGAAGAAAGAGAAAGATGACGAAGAGGAAGTGGATGGATTCGGCGAAACTATTGAAGATGACAGAAAAAAGAAAAAAGGAGCCACATTTAATCCACTGCACCAGGTAATTAAACTGGCCATGATGATCAAAAATGTATCTGGAAATTATTCCAAGAATGAAAGCACCTTCCTGCCAGGTTACAACCCTAACACCTATATGTTAGGCATGGATAGAAACTTTAACGGCCCTGGATTAGGATTCCTATTAGGACAGCAAGAGAAAAGTCTATTCGGAAACAGGAGTTCGGGGTTATTAGAGGATATTTCTGATAATTCTTGGTTAGTACAGCAAGAGAATTTAAATATTCTTCAAAGCAATACCTTCTCTGAGTCCTACAACTTCAGAGCGAATATAGAGCCTATTAAGGACGTGAAGATAGAGCTGAATATGAATAGCCAAGAATCCATAAATAATAGTAGTTTCTATGTATACGACCCTTTCGCCATTAATGATATAGACTTACAAGAGTTAGACATAGTAGAAGGAGTAGAAAATGGACAATGGGGTGATTATGTCTCACAATCCCCAAATGAAACAGGAAACTACAGTGCTTCTATAATAGCTTGGTCTACCTCATTTATTAATGATAATGAAACTAATAACACCTCGGAGGTGTTTGACCAATTCTTACTCAACCGCCTAGACGCCTCGGAAATAGTGAGCAGTGAACATCCTTTTAACACCACTGAGCTAGATCCTTTACAAGGTTTCTACACTGGATATGGTCCTTTAAGTCAACGGGTAGTTATTCCATCATTCATAGCTGCATACACAGGAAAAGATCTAAGCAATGTGAGTACTAATCCTACCGGAATAAAAATGGCGCCTAACTGGACCCTAAGATATAATGGCCTCACCAAGATTAAGGCTATGAAAAAAATATTCAAGCAGTTTAGAATAAACCACAGTTATAAAGCGAATTACAATGTATCCTATGTCACGAATGTCGGATACGTAGGGCCTACGGCCTTTGCTCCAGATATTCAAGAGGAATTAGATCAAGCGGATTTCGCTAATTACGTGGACCCTAAGCAAATCAGCACAGTAACTATCTCTGAACAATTGTCGCCTCTTCTTGGATTTGACATGACGCTCAATAAAAAGAACAAAAATAAAAAACCTATAGACCCACAAATTAAAATTGAATTCAGAAGAGATAGAACAATAACCCTAGGTCTCTCTAACTATCAAGTAACCGAGACTAAGAGTCGGTCTTTTGTTATCGGATTAGGTGGTAAAATACCAGAAGTACCGATAGGATGGTTAAGAAGTAAAAGAAGCAGACTTCCTGGTAGATATTTAGAGAATTCTCCGATTAACTTAAGAGCGGATTTAACTATTAGAAATAACGCTACTGTGATAAGAAGAATAGAAGAAAGAACAAATCAAGTTACTGCCGGACAAAGACTGTTCTCCCTTAAAACTTCTGCTGACCTTCAAGTATCAGACAAGCTTACGATTAGGTTCTTCTATGACCATCAAATCACCGAACCTAAAATTTCTACTTCCTTCAGAACATCCAATGTTAGTTCGGGAATATCATTAAGATTTACTCTAACTCAGTAATAATACATTATTAGCGTAGCAATAATTTCGTGCTATTCGATAAGAATTATCTAGAAGTAATCTTTACTTTTGTGATTCTAAATACTATTTAAAAAAATGGATTTTCCACAAGAGTTAAAATACACTAAAGACCACGAATGGATCAGAATCGAGGGTGATATAGCAGTTATAGGAATAACTGCTTACGCCCAAGGTGAACTTGGAGATATCGTTTATGTCGATGTAGATGCACTAGGTGAGACTTTAGATGCTGAAGAGACCTTCGGATCTGTAGAAGCAGTGAAAACTGTATCTGATCTTTTCATGCCTCTAGGAGGAGAAATTATAGAGTTTAACGAAGAGCTAGAAGAGACTCCTGAGGCAGTTAATGAAGACCCCTATGGTAAAGGCTGGATGGTAAAAGTAAAAATTTCTGACTCGTCAGAATTAGACACCCTTCTTTCTGCTGCCGATTACCAAAAAATTCTAAGCTAATTACGTGCTCTGGCGGCATTTTACTTTTACGTTTGTTTGGGCTTCAGTAATCCTTATTCTCTATGGCATCCCAGGGACAAATTTACCAAGTGTTAGTTTCTGGAAACTCCTAGAGCCTGATAAAGTTGTCCATGCAGGAATATTTCTAATTCTCATGTGTAGCCTTACATTCTCTATTTTCAAACAACATAGATACAAAACCTTAAAGAGGAATAGCCTTAGAAGTAGTGCCATTAGCTGTCTCATATATGGCACTGTTCTAGAGTTATTTCAAGGCGCGCTGTTTTCTGAGAGGTTCACAGATGTCTATGATATTTTAGCCAATGCTATCGGAGTACTTCTTGGAATTGTGATTTTAAAATTATTTTTCAGGGATATCCTCACTTAATTTGGAATAAAAATTGTTTATTTACCATACATATCTTCAATTAAAGAGAAATGGAATTAAAAAAATCTAAAGACGCAGATCTAGAGGGTAAAAAGTTGAGTTGGCTCGCCTTAGGGGGCTGCAGTGTGCTCTCTTTATTACTCGTTTCTTTCGTTATCACGTCATACGATATTAAGGAAAGAGAAGAGAATAGAAAAATTAAAGTGGGAGATGAATTGGTAGAAGAGACCATAGCGCCCTCAACTCCACCACCACCACCACCACCACCACCACCACCGCCAACTACTGCCGTTCTCGAGATAGTAGAGGATGATGAAGAAATTATCGAGCTTAATCTAGATATGGAGATAGATGATGAAGAGGAAATAGAAGACGTGAATTATGAAGAGGAGGAAGAAATTTATGACGCTCCGATTATGACTAGAGCTGAAAGAATGCCTGTTTTCCCTGGAGAATGTCAAGCAATAGCTAATGCTAAAGACCAAGATCAGTGTACACAAGGGAAGATAATTAATTTTGTTCAATCCAATGCTGACTATCCAGAGATAGCAAAAGAAAACGGTTTCCAAGGTAAAGTATTCCTTACGTTCATTGTAGATGAAAATGGGAATGTGGGAAATGTAGAAATTCTTAAAGGAATTCACAAAAGCTTAGATGATTCCGCCTCCAAAGCGGTGATGAAATTACCTAAGTTCACGCCAGCTTCTCAGAGAGGTAAGCCTGTGAAACTAAAGTATACTATCCCAGTTAATTTTAAACTGAGATAATCCATTACAAACTTATTGAGAAGCTCTTCATTTACAATGAAGAGCTTTTTTATACCAAGAACTTTATGGTTTCAGTAAGGTCCAGCCTCCTCTGAATTAACTCTCCAGAAATTTCTATGAAGGGGACTTTCTCCTTTTCTAAAAAAGCTTTGTAAATTTCATAGAGCATCTCTCTATCAAATTGACTCTCGCGAAAATCATCTGCTTCCCATGGCATGTCAGGCTTACAAAGCACATACAAATCGACTATCGAATGCTGACGTTGTAATAATTCGTGTAAGACACGATCGTCATCATTGAATTTAACCTGACACCAAACTTTCAACACCTCAGCACCTGTATCTATAACTGTAATTTTTTTATCAGAAATAGAATCTATTAACTGATTTATTTGGGCTTTAGCTATAATTCTTAAGTCTTCTTTTACATAAGGCCTTCCTATAGCAGTTAAATATGTTCTAGCATATTCTTTAATGAGGGTAGCTCCAAACTCATCCGAGACAAATTCCGACAAAGTCGACTTGCCTGAACACTCTGGCCCTGTAAAGCAAATGGTAAATGAATCAATCAAAGCTACAATTGCATGGGGGTGATAGAATTATCTCGGTATTTGGCAGAAATATTTTAACCATCTCCTGCTCAGGAATTGTCATCTGATTGTTTAATAAATCAAGTTTTTCTAATTTCGCCAAAGTCGCCAATTCAGGAGCATATTCTTCTATAATATTAGACCATAATTCTAATGAAATTAGATTGCTTAATCTACCTATTTGCGAGGGTATGACTCTAATCTCATTTTTACTTAAGTTTAAATGTTCTAGGTTTTTAAGCCGGAAGATTCCATTATCTATATGCTCAAGCTTATTTCTTTCCACACTTAAGACTTTAAGACACCTTAAATTACCAATATTTTCAGGAATCTCAACAAGCCTATTTCTATCCAAAATGAGTACGGTTAGATTTTTAAACGCGTAAACATCGTTTGGGAGTTGCTTTAATTTAGCTTTGGATAAATCTAAATAGAAAACACTATCTGGCTCGAGCATAGCCTGTTCTAGACTGGTGTATTTCTTGAATTTTAACCCCCTAGATGATTCTTCACATTGCGATAAGCTTGAGAAGGATAGAACTAATAATATGGATATCATGAATAGTTTCACCGCAGAGTTTCTATAGTAAGACGCCTATCTTCGTTCAATTGTTGTACCAAATCTTCTTTCGAATTAAACTTTTTTTCATCCCTGAGCTTTTTCACTAGTTCTATTGTCAAACTTTCTCCATAAATGTCTGATTCAAAATTCAAAATATGTACTTCAATATGAGTTTTGTTTTCATTATTAAACGTAGGATTCATTCCTATGTTTAGCATTCCTTTATACATCTGTCCAAACAGGAGAACGTTGACGGCATAAACACCATAAGAAGGTATTATTTTTAACTCACTACTTATTTCAATATTTGCGGTATTAAACCCCAAAAGCCTTCCTCTCCTTTCTCCTTCTATTACTACACCAGTGAACGAATACTTGTATCCTAAATATTCATTAGCTAAATGTATATTCCCCTCTCCTATTGATCTTCTGATTTTAGTTGAACTTACATTTACCTCTTCAACATCAAGAGCAGAAATGACTTCTATTCCAAAATCATACGTCTCAGAGAACTCATTCAACAATTCAAGATCTCCCTCTCTATTTCTTCCGAAATGATGGTCGTATCCAACCACCATCGTGTGCACGCCTAGGGCGTTTACCATAATATCTCTTACATATTGCAGCGCTGACAACCTACTAAACTCTGGTGAGAAAGGATGAATAATCAAATGGTCTAGGCCCGAAGCAGCTAACCTTTCTTTCTTTTCCTCTAAGGTGTTTAAGAGCTTAAGCCCATGATCATCCGGGAAAAGAACTATTCTAGGATGGGGGAAAAAAGTAAAAAGAACCGACTCTCCTTCACAATAATCAGCAAGCTTATTTAATTTCTTGAGTATTTTCTGGTGGCCTAAATGCACCCCATCGAATGTTCCTGTTGTGACTACAGCATTAGAAATATTAGTGACGGAATCTAAAGAATTATGAATTTTCAAATCTAAGGTAACTTCGGGTACAAATATACATAGGATTTAACGTGTTCATTAGTGCTGTTCAAAGGCGGATAAAATAAATTGGAATCACCATTGCCTATTCGTGTTATCTGAGTATTTTTGCACCGATTTTCAACCCCCTCAATCTAACAGAAATGTCAGCGAATATTGGAAAAATATCTCAAGTAATCGGGCCAGTAGTGGATGTAAGTTTTGCTCAAGGAGTAGAGCTTCCTAAAATCCTAGATGCCTTAGTAGTAAAAAGAGAAGGTGAAGACCTCATCTTAGAATGTCAAAAGCACGTAGGAGAAGACACTATTAGAGCTATCTCTATGGACTCTACTGAAGGCTTAAGCCGCGGTATGGAAGCAGTAGCTACAGGTAGTGCTATTAAAATGCCT
>DDEI01000089.1:16153-37451 GCA_002336675.1 Flavobacteriales bacterium UBA1958
ATAGGTGAAGTTTCTATGGAAGGGGGAAAAGGAATTCACAGAGCAGCTCCTCGATTCGAAGATCTCTCTACATCCTCTGAGATCCTTTTTACAGGAATTAAAGTAATTGACCTTATCGAGCCTTATTCCAAGGGTGGAAAGATTGGTCTTTTCGGTGGTGCCGGAGTAGGTAAGACTGTGCTCATTATGGAATTGATCAATAACATCGCCAAAGGGTATGAAGGACTATCTGTTTTCGCAGGAGTAGGTGAGAGAACTAGAGAGGGAAACGATCTTCTTAGAGAGATGATCGAATCTGGTGTAATTAGGTACGGTAAAGAATTTGAAGAGTCTATGGAAGCTGGTGGCTGGGACTTAACAAAAGTAGATAAGAAAGAATTAGAATCTTCTCAAGCTACATTAGTTTTTGGTCAAATGAATGAGCCTCCTGGAGCAAGGGCAAGAGTAGCCCTATCAGGTCTTACTGTAGCAGAATATTTTAGAGACGGTGATGAAGAGTCTGGCGGTAGAGATATCCTTTTCTTTATCGATAACATATTTAGATTTACTCAAGCAGGATCTGAGGTTTCAGCCTTATTAGGCCGTATGCCTTCTGCTGTAGGTTACCAACCAACACTAGCTTCTGAAATGGGAGCGATGCAGGAAAGAATTACTTCTACTAAAAGAGGTTCTATTACTTCTGTGCAAGCGGTTTATGTGCCTGCAGATGATTTGACAGATCCAGCACCAGCGACTACATTCGCACATTTAGATGCTACTACGGTTCTTTCAAGAAAGATAGCCGAGCTTGGTATTTATCCAGCAGTAGATCCACTAGATTCTACATCTAGAATCCTTACTGAAGAAATAGTAGGAGCTGAGCATTACAAATGTGCACAAGATGTAAAAGAGATCTTACAAAAATTAAAAGAACTTCAAGACATCATAGCTATCTTAGGTATGGATGAATTATCTGATGAAGATAAGACCGCTGTGCATAGAGCTAGAAGAATTCAGAGATTCCTATCTCAACCTTTCCATGTAGCCGAGCAATTTACTGGACTTAAAGGTGTTTTAGTTTCTATAGAAGAAACTATCAAAGGGTTTAACATGATTCTGAATGGTGATATGGATCAGTATCCAGAAGCTGCCTTCAACCTTAAAGGTTCTATAGAGGAAGTAGCAGAAGCTGGAAAGAAAATGTTAGCAGAAGCTTAAGATTCGAAAAATGAAATTAGAAATTCTTACACCAGACGCTAAGTTATTCGAAGGAGATGCCTCTTATCTGCAGGTTCCAGGGATTGATGGCCAAATGGGCGTTCTAGATAATCATGCTCCGCTCATTACTTCTTTAGGAAAAGGCAGTATCAGAATCAAGTCTAACGAAAAGCCGACAGAACTCTTAGAGGCCAGATTAAGTGACGCTTCTGATTGTGATTATGCTTTCAACGTAAATGGAGGAACGGTAGAAATTCTAAATAATACGGTCGTTATTCTCGCTGAATAAACCTTGTTAGAAAAAAAATGTAGAAGGGTGTTGCTAAGCAGCGCCTTTTTTGTTCGTTTTTTCTGCAAAAAAAATTAAGAGAAAAAGGCATCCTATTTATGATGATAAGGCTCCCCTTTTAGGATAGTGAAACCTCTATACAACTGCTCCACAAAGAATAACCGAATCATCTGATGGCTGAATGTCATCTCTGAAATAGAAATTTTCTGCGATGACCGCTTAATAATCTCGTCACTAAATCCGTATGGGCCTCCTACCAGAAAAACTATAGATTTCGTGCTGTTTAACATAAATTTTTCTAGCCATTTAGAAAAGGAAATAGAGTTGAATTTTTTTCCCCGCTCATCCAGTAAGATGATGGTATCTGATGCAGAAAAGTGCTTTAAAAAAGCTTTAGATTCTAATTGCTTTACGTCCGTTTCTTTGGCAGACTTAGGAATTTTAACTGGGATTTCTATATAGTCCACTTTTATATAATGAACTAATCTTTTAAGATAAATATCTATGCCTTCTCTTAAATAAGGAAAGCTGGTTTTCCCTACAACTATAAACTTCACATGCATGGCGCTAAACTATGAAGAATCTGGGCTACTCTTCATTCAAGTAGTTAGAAAAGAACTATCACTCGAAATGAATAAATGATCGCCGTGCTATTTGAAGACTACTATTTTTTCATTCCACGTTACAGAAACTCCTTCTATTCTGCAGATATAGTCGCCTGCGGGAAAATCTTTCACACTTAATGTAAGTTGGTTATTTCCATTAAGAACATTACAAATTTCTGAATAGACCGTTCTTCCCAAAGCATCCACTATTTCAACAGTCAACCTTTCTGAAGAGGCCGCCCGAAATTCGACTACAAAATAATCACTTGTAGGATTCGGGTAAACAGTGAACAAGTCTATTAACGAATTATTTTCCACACTATTAATGGTTTGATCGCACTCATCTATAATTATCATGTCGCTGGCCGCACATGGTCCACTAGCGCTTACAGAATATGAGCCCCCCAGAAACACAGTATAAGTTTGACCGATAGATCCATCTTGCCAAACATAATCGGTAAATCCAACTCCTGCATCTAACACAATAACCACTCCATCGCACAAAGTTTGGTCAACTCCTAGGTCTATGGTTTCATCTATCTGCCCTATGATTTCTATTTCATCCGTTATGTAACAGCCTTGGTAATATCCTCGAGCTTCTATCATTTGAGGTTCAGGATTCGTCAAGGATATACTTTGTTCTAAGCTCCCTGTGCTCCATAGGTAGTATTCAAACTCACTTGGCATTTCCAGAGTTATCGTTGGCTCAGAAGAACAGAATCCAACATCTGGTCCCAAATCAAATTCGGGTGCTTGAATAATCGAAATATGAAGGGTGTCAGTAATTTCTCCACAGTTCGAAGCTGTTTTAGCTATAAGAGTAGCTTCTCCAGCATTTGGGAAAAACCCTGAAACAGTTTGATTCGGATTTACAATAAACTGACCTGCACCAGAAAATTCCCAGTCAATATCTCCTTCTATGCAGTCTGATCCAAATACAGAAAACTCCTGATCCATGCCCGCACATATTATTTCATTTCCATCAATAATAATATCCTGGCCAGCTATATAAGCATGATAAAAATTACCAAACCCATTTATAAAGGCACTGGCAAAAATATCATCTTGTTGAAAATCCATAGCATCTCCAAGTAAATTTGGATTGGATATCGTAGCTAACGTTCCGGGAAGGATTTGATCCATATAAATAACATCGTCCTTTCCTTTTTGCATATCCTTACTGTATAATTGGATATCAGAGAATACTGAATTAGTAGGAAATGGCTTTAGCTCATCTGGTAACGTTAAATCATACTGAAATAGATTAATATCAAAAACTCCTCCTGTGAGTAAATAAAGGACTTTCCCACTTGGCGAAAAATCATGGCTAATTACAACATTATCCAAAGGGAACTCTGTTCCCATATCTACCACATTATCTATTGTTCCAGTGCTCTGGTTAAAATCCATTAAATGTTTTTCATATACTAATTTATCTCCTTGAGGAGATACTTTTAAAGCCGTCCCGTAAGCCGCACTGCTTAGTTCTAAATCTAACTGAGTCACTACAGGTTCTAACGAAATTCCGGTTTCTGTAATGAGGTAGGACTTCATCTTTCCTTCGGGGATATCATAGAAAATTAACCACCTATGATTTAAATTACAGTGCTTTACAATGTTTATATGTTCATTATTAGTTGTTTCTAAAAACTCATTTTTTACGTCTGTTACCAGACCTAAACCACTGTTTTCCTCTGAATCTATAATGCTGTAACGCAATCCATCTGTAAAGCTAGGGTTAGCGTCAGTCGTAAATAAGTAGTACTTGCTCTCATCTCCAGGCACTTTAAGAAACATAGTCCCGAAATGACTAGACTCATCTCCTAAGAGGCCACTTCCGTTTTCTACGATGTCATAATTCCTATCGTATACAGCTACTCCATTACTCACAAATAATAAATTTCCTGCATCATCACAGATGGTAGCTTTGCAATGCCCAGAAGAAAGCATAGGGTCTTCAGGGACTAAGGAAACTGGCTGATCGTTAAAGTCAAAGCCGAACCCATTCCCAGAAGGATTAAACCAATGCCAAATATTATGCTCGTTACCCGAGGTACAGCTGCCTACAGAAATATTCCATACCTGAGAAGTAACCTCACAGAGACCGTTAGAAGCTACCATATAGACAGAAGAAATTCCCACTTCATCAAATGCATAACTGAACTGCTCTGCGTCTCCAACTGAAACGTTGTTTAAAAACCACTCAAAGCTACTTGCGCCTGTGGTCGAGACAGTAAAATCAACAGTTCCACCTTCAGAAATAGCAGTGGAACTAGGTGAAATATCTACGGTTAGCGGACAATTCACTTGGACAGGCAAGGTTAAAAGCTGATAGCACCCTGGTGTTTCGTTGTTTAATTCTAATTCTATGACGTAATCTCCTTGAACTTCTGGAGTAAAGTCAAACGACTCATTTGTGCTCACTGGTAGTTGGTTCACATACCATTGTATCGCAGTATAATTGGAACTAAGATTGGTGTACGCTATAGTCTCTCCTACATCAATAACACTCTGGGAGGCCGATATATTTGCTACTATAGGATTAGCACAGGGAGGCGAACATTTGTCGTCATCCAGCAAGCTACTTCTTAGCCCTAATGCAGCGGTCATTCTTTCGGACTGACCTGCCGTAAATATATCGAAGCAGAGAACGCTCGAGTAATCCATATAATTGGTTTGTTGGTCCACCTGGTCTCCTAAACCTCCTAGACCTTCGGCTCTGAAAGGATTATTTTCAGACGTATCATCTTCGTCAGTTAAACAGGAATTTGTCCCATCAAAACAGAGGAGATTAAATAAATTCTGGTCTGGCGGTGTGTCACAAACCATATCTCCCGTGGTTAGACAATCATCATTAGGACATCCCCCTTGGAAAGTATGAAAAAGGCCTAAATAATGTCCTGACTCATGAGCCACGACATTATTTAAAGTTTGAGTAAAGCCGAAATATTCTGCTTCTATAACTATTCCATCTAACTCTGAGCCATGTGAATCAGGAAATGTAGAGTAACCTACCACTCCTGGAGAGTCGTCTTCACGGGTAACCGACTTAACGACCCAGATATTAAGGTATTCCAAAGGGTTCCATCTAATCAGATTTTTCAACGCTAAATCCTGAGAAGGAACTAGCATATCGGTCAAGCTATTTTGGACATAATTCACTCCTTCTGTAAATTCACCATTAGGGTCTTCTTTAGCCAAACAAAACTGGACAGGAACTTGAATTCCATCAGGGTTGTATGATTCTCCAGAATTAGAATAGGCCTCATTTAACCACAAAATAGCATTATCTACTTGGGTAGAAGAAATGTTTTCATCTCCATTATTATGAATTATATGAACCACTGTAGGAATTACATGGACCTCACTAGACCCTCCGCCAGATCTTCTGAGAATTATTTCTTCCAAAATTTGTTCATTCATAAATGAAAACTTAGCTCTGTTCTCAGCGTCCTGAAAAAAAATATTATGCTGATCGTCGGCGTTACATAGGTGTTGTGAGTATGAACCGAGCACAAAAGAAAAACTGATGTAACATAGAATAGCTAGAGATTTCATAGGGTGTTTTTAAAAGTTAAATCGCTAATAGAATAATAGAGTAATATACTAATAGAAAATTAGGCATTTACTATCACTAAAGCATACTTTTTGAAAATATCAATGGTTGCGCCACCCTAATTCTTCGTAAGTTAAAACGTAGGACAGGGGACTACACGTCTCTTAGGTAAACGACTATTCCTTTTATTAGCCCACTCATAAATTAGTGAGAGTTCATGAGCACCTCCAGTGCTGTAAACGCCCAGTTGAGAGAGATTTAAATCTACACTGTAGCCTATTTTAAAATTACGCTCATGGTATCCTATTAAAATGTTTAACCCTTCTCTATTGGCATAATCATATCCGTTCTTTTTAATAGGTAGTCCTCTGTACCATATCCCGAACACCATAGGGTACAGCTCTATATAAGCCCCCATATCTAACTGATTAAAAGGACCCTGCTGCTTATAATTAAATGCAGTTACTAAATCCTTTTTAGAACTTCTTCTTTGAATATTTTGTATTTTAATTCGAATTCCTCCATGAGCAGAAAACTTGCTTTGCAGTTGACTAAGACCTGCGGTCACCGTTTCATCAGGTTCATTTATGTGGTGCAGACTTGCTCCAAACCAATATTTATCGCTATATACCAGAACTCCTGAAGAAACATCCATTAAACCTATCGGCTCTGCATTAAGGGTTTCTATAGTGGCAGCGCCATCTCTAATTAATTGGTCTCCGAACACTAACCTCTCTTCATGCAATGACTTTCGGGTATAACCTAACTGAAGCGCAGGCCTTAACGATAAAGATCTAGAAAGTCTAACTTCATAAGCATACTGAAGCCCAACACTGGTATTACTTAATGCGCTCTGGCCAGCTTGATCACGGTTTACCAACAAGCCTATACCAGATTTAATTTGAGGCAAAAACTGATCATAGTAAACATTAGAGGTCACGAAGGCCTGAGGTAATGCCGGCCACTGATTTCTATAATTCATCCCAAATCTACCCTGAGCAGACGTCCCCGCAAAAGCAGGATTAATTAGAGTAGGTGCTGCATAGAACTGCGTGAAATGTGCATCTTGCGCATTCACTCTGTCTGTAACAATCAGGGATACTATTAACGATATGATTAAAAGCTTTCTCAATTAGTTCAATACTATTTCTTGTGAATTAATTTCAGCGTTATTCTCCTCTGGAAACTCGAAAAACACGTCCTTAGTGACCACCTCTTTGTCGCTTGAAGCTACTATCATCTTATAGTTCACCAACGGGTGAAAGACCAAAAGATATTTACCGCTCATTTTATTTGACATAGATATTCCTGGAAGTTCTTTATTTCTTTCATCAATTATGGTGATTTCGCCTTGGGCTGATAATGATATTCCGAGTGGCATAATAAAGCTATATATTAATAGATTTTTCATTTATCTAAGTAGTGTTACGTCTCCTGCCTCAATAAGTTGCCTCCCGTCAGTGAATGTTACTTTTGTTTTCCATACATAAACATCTTGCTTACTAAGCTGACCTCTGTACATTCCATCCCAGCCTATTAAAGCATCTTTACTTTCAAATAATAATTCTCCCCATCTATTAAATATTTGTAGCTGGTACTCTACTACTCCAGAGTAAACTGGAAAGAATACGTTATTACTAAGCGATTGAGGGTCGTATATTCCGTCTGAGCCGCCATCTATAGGAGTAAATGCATTGGGGAATTCTATGTTTGATAGAGCGGACGCCATAACTAGATCTACAACTAAAATGCTATCTGGACAGTTATATTCATTATTAGCCCAAAGAGAAACAGAATAAGTTCCTATATCCTGGTAGAAATGATCTGGACTGAATTCAGTAGAGGTTGCTCCATCTCCGAAGTTCCATAAATACTCATCCGCATTGGAGGAGAGGTTTATAAAGTTTACGGGGTTTTGAGGAACAAGAACCTCCTCTGGAGTAGCTGCAAAAATAGCCTGAGCTGAAGCATAAACTTCAATAATTTCACTTCTTACTAGTTCCCTCTGCTCGCCATTATTATATCCTGTTACTGTCAATATTACAGAATAAATCCCGGGGTTCTGATAAGTGTAAACCGGATTAGCTACGAAAGCCTGGCCCCCATCTCCGAACTGCCAATTATAACTCAAGCCATACTCGCTTTCATTTGCGAATTGAACAATTAAAGGAGAACACCCTGATGCTGGTCCTTCAAAATTCGCGACTGGTGGCGGTGGTATAATTTCTATATCTAAGGTAGTAGCATCTGAACAAATTCCATTATCTGCTATTAGGGAGATGGTATATTCTCCCCAAGTTTCATACGTATGGTCCGCTGGCTCGAATCCAGAGAGAACATCAGTTCCATCTCCAAATCCCCACTGGTATTCCACCGTATTTCCACCAAAACTATTATTGGCTATTTCTACGTTAGTAGAGGGGAATGTTTGCGATTCTGGAGAAGCTGTAAATTCGGCTATAGGGCTCGGATAAACCGAAATATCTTTAGAATATGTATCTGTACACCCTGCATAAGACTCTATGGTTAATGTGACTGTATAGACCACAATATTTTCTGTCTCGTTTTCAAATAAATGAGCCGGATTTATTTGGTTTTGTAGAGGGGAGTCATCTCCGAAGTCCCATTGATATTCCAGCGCTCCATTAGAAAAGTTTTCAAACTGAACTTCATAAGGAGCACATCCTTCATTAGGCGAACTAAATTGAGCATCTAAATATGGCAGTACCTCTACAAATACATTATCTGAACTTTCGCATCCGCTAGCAGAAAGTGCTTTTAAAGTAACCGTATAGGTCACAGGAGTTAAGTTTACATTATAAAACGTATGTGTATGTAATTGTTCAGATGAATTCCCTAGTTCTCCAGTTCCATAGGACCATGTATAGCTGCTCGCTGCTGTAGAAGAATTTTCAAACGTTACATCTAACGGATAACACCCCACAGAATCTAAAATACTAATGTCTGCTATCGGAGTAGCGAAAACGACTATATCTTGTGTATAAACCTCTTGACACCCGTAAAATGAAGAGGAGATTAACTCTACCGTGAATGTAGTATCGTTAAGCGTATTATTAACAAAGGTATGCACTGGATTTAACATTGAAGAAACTCCTCCGTCTCCAAAATTCCAAACAAAATCTACATTTGCTCCAAAGCTCTCATTATCAAATGTAATAGTTAAAGGCGAACATCCATTTTCTTCTTGCCCGAACTCAGCGGAAATTTGTGGATTTACAGTAATCGGTAAGTCATAAGTATCTTGACATCCAGTTTCATTAAAAACTGTCAGGGTCACTATATATTCTATGGGAAAGTCAGTGAAGTTTTCAAAGACATGAAAATGATTGTTAGCGCTGGTAGTAGAGGTTTCTCCGTCTCCATAACTCCATAAGTATGCGGAAGCGCCTATACTGTTATTCGTAAATTCCACAGAGACTGCACTACATCCAGAATTCACATCAGATGTGAAATTCGATACAGGGCTGGAATAAACGACTATTTCTACTTGGTCCATATCAATGCACCCTGAGGGTGACAGAGCAAGTAAAGTGACTACATAAGTCGTATCAGAACCAGAATTATTAATGAAAGTCGTTTGACCCGTCGTCTGAGTGGAGTTTAAACCATTTCCGAAATCCCACTCAAAACCTGTGGCATTAGTACTATTATTTAAGAATGCGACTTGATATGGCGAACATCCAGGTTCTGGTATCACTATTTCAGAATTAGCACTTGGCGTTATTTCGAGAGGCAGTGTACTAGAAGCCTCGCAACCATAAGTGTTTTCAGCATTAAGAGTGATATTATAAACTTGTAATAAACTAGAAATATTAGTGTATGTGTGAGTCGCATTTCCAGAATAAGCGCCTGTGGTATTGTCTCCATAATCGTACATTCCTGTAGAAATTCCGTTTGAATTGTCTGTTATCTCCACTTCTAGAGGAGAGCACCCGCTTACAGCTGAGATAGTGAAGTCTACCTCTGGAGAAGGCAAAACTACCAGTGTACTGTTGCCTGTTCCCGCGCAACCAAATGCAGAAATAGTATTTAATGTGATCGAATATGTGATGGGCTCATCAGTATTATTGGTGTATAAATGACTTGGGTTAGGGATTACAGAAGTTTGACCGTCTCCAAAACTCCAATCAAAAGTTTGACCACTAGCTACTAATGGCATTTGAACTACTAGTGGGGAACAGCCTTCATTAGGTGTAACATCTAACGTGAAATCGGGCTGAGGATAAACTGTAATAGCGGAGACTATGGTGTCATTACATCCATTGGATGAGTACGCTATCAGCTGAACAGAATATGTTTGAATAAAGCCTGAGGTGTTTGCATAAACGTGCGCTGGACTCTCTGATTCATCAATGGCTGATCCATCTCCAAAATCCCACTCATAACTGGTCGCTCCAAAAGACATGTTATTAAATACAGCATTAAAAGGCGCGCATCCAGGCGGCTGTGCATTGTCTGTAAAAGCAGCCCTAGCTCCAGAAAAAACTGTAATATCTAATGAGTCATTTTGATAACAACCAAAGTCAGAAGACGCTGTAAGTATGACCGTATAGGTCGTGTCGGAGTTTGTGAAATTATAGAAGGTGTGAACTGGTTCTTCCATGAAACTTCCAGATTGATCCCCAAAGTCCCAGGCGTAAGAATCTGAATCTATACTACTATTACCGAAGGTTACTTCAATTGGAGAGCAACCAGAATTTAAGTCAGGAAAAAAAATTGGTACTGGTGCTGCTTCTACAGTTACTGCGATAGTCACGTTCCCATTACAATTAACTGTGCTCACAGATAAATTTACATTATATGTTCCCGCTAAGGCGTATTGATGAGAAGGATTTTCCTCAGTGCTGGTGAATGAATCCCCAAAATCCCAGGCCCATGAAATAATCGGATCACCCCCATCTGAAGTGCTTATGTCTGTAAATTGAGCTAAAGTCCCTTCACATACATTATCAGCTATAAAATTCACTACAGGTGCATTAAACACACTTACAATTTCTTGTGCGGTATTTATGCACCCTGACGAATTAGTAGCAGTTAAGTCTATTACAAAATCTCCAATAGTATTATAATTCTGGGTCGGAGGCGTGGACCCATTAAATGTATTCCCGTTTCCAAAATCCCAATCCCAATTATCCGCATTTGTGCTCGCCTCTTGGAAGTTGGCAGATATATTTCCGCAACCACTAAGGTTGTCTGCTAAAATAGATATCACAGGAGACGGAACCACCGTGACGCTCACGAAAGACGTATCCGCGCATGCAGCACTTGACAATAAACCCACAGCGCCGGCTATTGTATACGTTCCCGGCGCAGAATATGAGTAGACAACGTCTGATGAGCCTGTAGAATACCATCCGAATCCATCACCAAAATTCCAGCTAAATGAATTAGGATCTCCAGTTGCGTTTTGTTCTATTGTAATAGTTTCTCCTAAACATATTTCATTATCGACTAGTAAAAAATCAGCAATCGGTGAAGAAACCATAGTTACAGTCATATAGGCAGTGTCTAAACCACAGAAGTTACTATCTATCATCATTACCTCATAAGAGTCCCCTATATTACCAGGATACTGAATAGTATGAGGATTGGAAGGTGGCCAAGGAGACCAATCTATAATTGAGTCTTGACCATTTCCCCAGTAATCTCCAAAATTCCAATATTCATACCTCTGTTCAATGTTTCCTTGAGCAAAACAGTTTCTGCTTGTGGTATTCGTATAGGTCACTTCGTTTTCTGGGACACACAATACTGAAGCGCTAGATGTAATGCCAGCATTATCCGCGTCATAGATCTGTATAGGAGAGAACGTATTAAAAAATGCTCCGCCTTGCACCGTGTTACAATAATTCTCTGCAAACAACGTCACCGCCGTATTACAGTCTACCGTATTTTCTTCATAAACATGAGAAATAACTTGGCCAAGGTTGGTTTGATCTAAAACTAAATTTTCACTCCCGTCTCCAAAATCCCACGTAAAAATGGTGTTTTCAGAAACATTACTGCTCTGATTAGAAAAACTTAATGGGTGAGGTGCGCAAGCTTGAGTTAAAACTCCTGTAGGAATGACAATTGAAGGATTTGTAGCTTCTTCCATCACTAAAACACCTGAAATACTACATCCCAAAACTGGATTGGTAATTGTAATATTAAAATTTTGGACTGTAGCCGAATAATCATGGGATATTGAGACAGGTGAAGTCCAATTGGTCCCGGCTTCTATAGGTGAGCCATCTCCCCAGTCAATGGTGTACTCCGTCCAATCGTGAGGACTATAAATATTTAGGGTATAATCCCCACCACTACAAGCGTACCAATAAGGCACTGGAACCAAGTCATCATAGAAATCAAATACCTCACATTGAGAGATAACTATACTATTTAATCCAAGTATTCCTGCGAATACGACTACGGTGTTCTTTATGAATTTTTTCATTTACCCTGTAGTCTACGGAGAAATAAGATAAAGGTTTAGATTTGATTTATAGTTTAGTGTAATGGTCAACTACATGCTACTCAAGTTTTTTGCTGGTATTAATTATAAGTGAATGAGATTCGTTAAAAACACCCTATCGTTTATAGCCTTTTTTACTTTGGCAATCCTTGGTTTAAAATTTTTTTTTAGGCCTTATCATCTCACTTATAACTTTATTCATTCTGCTCATTATAGGGAGAAAGTCGATGAATTACTCCTAAAGGAAATTTCCGACTCTACCATTCTTTTTATGGGTAATAGTCTTACTAAGAGCTATGATATCTCCGTTTTTCAAGTAGACGCAGTAAATTGGTCTATTTCTGGGGATGTTTTGGATGGTTTAGACTGGAGGCATAATGCCCTGATTGAGGCCAATCCCATGAGGATAATTCTAAACTTGGGCGTGAATGATATCATTCATGGATTTGGGTTTAACATAGAGAAGATGAGTTCATTTATTCAAGAATTTAAAACGTACTCGCCCTCTACCCAAATCTTCATAATGTCATTATCTCCGGAATGTTTAGCGTCGGGTCTGTTTACTTCTCCGGAAAGGATATCTCGTGAAATCATCAATGCGAATAGGGAAATAGAAGAAATGTGTTCTCAGTTGGAGGTGGATTATGTGGATGTGTATTCGGCTTTGCAGAAAAACGGAAAACTCCTCCCGAGATTCACTACTGATGGACTTCACTTGAATCAAGCAGGTTATGAAGTCTGGACTGAAAGTCTTACAAAAGCATTTAATCAAGCACTCTAAATACTTGCATTTTACTGTTGTTGTTTGCCACTAAAACAAATGTCTCTTTAGCGGTTTTCAGCAATTCTATGTCTTTTACATTGCCACGCGTAAAAAAACCAGAATTATATCCCGTAGTTTCTCCAGACAAGAGCAAACAACCTACACTAGCATCTGCTCTTGTCGTTTCTACTTCTGTATTGTATTTATTACCCGCGGTAAGAATATCTAGTTTCCCATCATTATTTACATCAAACACACACACTCCATTTACCGGGCCTACCTGAGCCATGGCTGGTAATTCTTCCCTTTTAAATTTGCCTAACCCTTGAGACAGAAATAGGCTACTCGAAAATTCGGTAGCAGCTAAAGCTACTTTGGACTCTTCAGGATTCTTCCCTAACAAGTTCATTAAATCTGAATCGGCAAACTCTCCATAATCTCTAACTTTTTCCTTGGAAATAAAGGGCATCTGTTCAGACATACATTGCTTTCCTCTCACGGGAAGACAAATGCCATCCTCATAGGTAGTGGCTAGCACAATATCTCCACTGCCATTTTCATCGTAGTCATCGTAGTAAATCATAAACGGCGTGGCTCTAGATGGGCTGAACTTATGGTTTTCCCCCATATTTCCTGCTATGATATCCTCTATCCCATCTTGGTTTATATCTGCTGCTTTTAGTGAATACCACCAGCCTATTTCTTCCTCTATGCCAAGCTCTGCCGTCACGTTCTTAAAGGATGAGCCGGTATTCTGATAAAAACTAACGGGCATCCATTCTCCTGCTATTACTAAATCTGGTTTTCCGTCTTGATTAAAATCAGTGGAGACGGCCGAAGTAATAAACCCAGCATCAGGTAAATCAGCTATCCAAGAATCCTCAGGAGAGATAAAGCTCCCGCCCTCATTTAATAAAAAATAAGAAGAGTCTGCCAATGGATAGGTTCCTGGTTTAGAGCCTCCAGCCACAAACACATCCTGAAATCCATTTCCATCAAAATCGGCATGAACTATACATGAGCCATTAGGCCAATTCATTTCTGGTATTCCTCGGGGATATTCTGCCAAACCATTAGATCCTTTATTTACATAGTACATATCTCTTTTGGCTACGCCCTCTTCCCCTCCTCCATTTACAAGGTATAAATCACCATCTCCATCATTATCTGCATCAAAAATGGCTGCGTCCAAGTTCTCCCATTCTTTTCTACCCGAAATATTCGTTTGCGTAAATTTACCTTGATCACTTTGAATGAAAAGAGCCGCATCCTGACCGCTCGCTCCTCCTATAAACAAATCATCTAATCCATCTCCATTAATGTCTCCTACCTCCAGAGCTGGACCTAATGTCGATTGTTTGTGCGGGAGCAAAATTTCACTTTTAAAGTCATAGCATATGTTTTCCTTATGCTGAAAAGTTAACCCCAATGATGCAGGGTCTATTTCTTCGAAATATTTCTTTTCTGACTGAGTAGTTATAGTATAGGAAGGATTGTATACAACCGTATAATACTTATTTAACTCTTCTATCTCAATGGTTTGAACTGCGCCTGTAGGCCAGATAACACGAGCTGAATCTACCCTTGAAAGTTTCCCTAGTCCAAAATGTACTACTGCGCTTCTGCCGGACTGGTATCCAGCTGTCTGCAACACCTCCCTAGAAAATACAGCCCCCTTACTATAAACTTCTACTTTAGAGTTTAAGCCATTCACATTTGGGCTTCTGGGCCATTCTAATTTCACCTTTAAATAGCTGTTCTGCCCTTTTTCTGATGAGTTGTTCTTATAAATGAAAGCCTCTTGCTCTAAGTTATTTATAATTAACTCTAAGTCTCCGTCATTATCTAAATCTGCCGCTGTGGCACCATTAGAAAAAGTAGGTTGGTCCAAACCCCAAAGATTAGTCAACTCCTGAAAAGAAAAGTCTCCATTGTTTCTGTAAGCATAGTTACTCAGTTTAGTACTAGGAATGGAATTATATAACTCGTCTACGCTTAACTGTCCCTTCTTTTTTTCAAGTAGCTTTCTTTGGGCTTTAGCATCTTTATTCAGCATGTCTCTCTTTACGCCGTTGGTGACGAATAAATCTACTTTACCATCATTATCTAAATCTTCTAAAATAGGAGACCAACTCCAGTCAGTCTTGCTTACGCCCGCCATTTGAGAAACATCAGAAAAGTAGCCCGTGTGGTTGTCTACTTGAAGCACATTATGCATGTACTGATAATGATGCCCCTGACTGATGAAGTACCAAAAAGATTCTATATCCATAGACGCCATATTCTCTTTAGACCTTTTATAATCTGAGGGCAGCATTTCTGCTATAAAAAAATCTTCAAAGCCATCATTATTAATGTCAGCCCTATCTATACCCATACTGCTCTGGGAGTTATGCCCTGTGCGTTTTTTAATTTCATCTGAGAAGGTTCCGTCTCCCTTATTTATATAGAGGTAATCATTCTCCATATAGTCATTGGCCACATAAATATCTGGATAGAAGTCTCCGTTAAAATCTGCGGTAATTAATCCAAGACCGAAGGCATAATTTCCTATCCCCGCCTTTTCAGTGATCTTTTTAAAGCTGCCCTTGCCGTCATTCCTATATAAATTATCAGAGCTGGCCCAATTCGCTTTTTCATCATGCTTCTTCCTTACGTGATCCGCGTTAAAAGTTTCTGGATAATTCATAACGTAGACATCCAGATCCCCATCCAAATCAAAATCAAAAAAAGAGGCTTGAGTGCTCAAACCCGGATCAGAAAGGGCGCTTTTTTTGTCCAGAAAAAAAGTGCCATCTCCCTTGTTCATATAGAGCTGATTTCTTCGGTTCTCCGAAGACATATTATGCCCTGCTTTACATACATAAATATCTAACCAACCGTCTGCATTTAAATCAACAAACGAAACTCCAGAACTCCAAGATTTATCCCCAGTAAGTATGCCAGAAGAAAGCGTAACCTCTTGGAATTTCAAATCTCCTAGATTGAGATAGATGCGGTCGTCTGTATGATTTCCTGTGAAATATAAATCCTCCAGGCCATCGTTATTTAAATCCCCCACAGCTACTCCTCCTCCATTGTATATATACTGATTAGTGAAGTAGTTATTAGAATCCGTTTCTACCACTGTATTTATGAATGAAATACCCGATTCTTCCTTAGTTAAAAGCGTAAATAATGGTTCAGCCTTTTGGCGTTGCAATGTTTTTTTTTCTTCCTCACCCTTACATGAAGAAAAACAGCCAGCCATACTCATTATCAGAACTGCGGTAAGAATTAACCTCATTCTACAAAATTAAAAGTTTTTAGCCCTTAATGTGAACTAGGGTTTAATAATCTCAGCTATTCAAAGAAATAACAATCCTTATCTGCGCTAAAATCCCCGTAATCTATAGAGACGAAGCAGTAAATTAAGTAAGTGAGGTTAAATTTCCGTAACTTTAAACTTTATACCTCTTAACCAAACACATAACACTAATTTACAGCACATTATTGAACTCGCTTTTTATAACCTGCCATGAAAAATATTTTACTCTGCTTGATTGTCTTTTTCTCTTGTCATTTATCTGCCCAAGTGCCCTCCTATGTGCCCTCTGATGGCCTTGTAGGCTATTGGCCTTTTGATGGCAATGCCAATGATGAAAGTGGTAATGGTAATAACGGAACAGTTAATGGGGCAACACTAACAACCGATAGATTTGGAAATGCTAATAGTGCTTATGCTTTTGATGGAATAGATGATTACATTACTGGCAATTCCACTAATTTAAGTGCAGCATCTACCAACAAACTTACCATTGCATCATGGATAAATGTTAACCAACTTGCAACAGCACCTGCGGCATCAAAGGTATTTACACATACAAATAATGCAACAAACGAAATCCAACAATACGCCTTGTCAATTAATTCCAATGGCTCTATTTATTTTCTTGCAGGAAATGGGGAATTCGAGAATAATGGGCCTAACTTAAGTCCTACAGGCCAAATTCAAAGCAATACTTGGGTTCACTTAGCAGTTGTTGTTTCAATTGACTCTGTTAAACTTTATCTCAACGGTAATGTTGTAATGAGTAAGCCCGAAAATGATAATTTTCCAATTAACCCTGTAGATTTATTTGTATTTTCTTCATTTACCAATACAACCTTTAATAAGCTTTTTAACGGCTCGATAGACGACACCGGCATCTGGAACCGTGCTCTCACGGAGCAGGAGATAACAGACTTATATAATGCAGAATTGTCAACCCCGTGCGATGCAACCGTCGACCTCGGCCCAGACACCCTTGGTCTGTGTGCAGGAGACAGCATACTGCTAGATGCAGGAGCAGGTTATGATAACTACGATTGGAGCACAGGAGATACCTCACAAACAATTTATGCCTCAAACTCTGGAAGCTATAGCGTGACGGTAGGAGATGGAGTGGGAGTAGATAATGACTACTCTATGAGTTTTGATGGCGCTGGTAACCAAGATATTAATATCCCTGAATCGGCAAGTATTAATAGTATTAACGATAAATTGACCATCATGGCCTGGGTCAAAACACTAGGCGATCTGAATGGAGAGAATCCACGAATAATAGACCGATCCGAAGGCAATGGTGGCGGAACAGACAGATGGTTTCTAACTCATACATCTTCCAATATTCTTCAATTTGGTGTAGGACAAGGCGCTACACAAACTGTCACAGGGTCAAGCCCGCTGACTATTGGCGAATGGATAGCTGTAGCTGCAGTATACGATGCAGGAGGCGTTACACTCTATGAAAATGGCACCCCTGATGGGTCAGGTAATATTTCAATAAGCGATTTATCCCATGTTGAAAATGTAGCCATGAGTATCGGTTCAGTCAATGGTGACAATTCATTCTGGAATGGCTCATTAGACGATATTCACATCTGGAACACCGCTCTCACCCAATCCGAAATCCAACAATACATGTCTTGCCCACCAACGGGTAATGAGACAGGCTTAGTTGGCTACTGGGACTTTGAAGAGGGTAGTGGAACCACTGCATTAGACCAAACTTCAAATGGCAATGATGGTACCATAAACGGAGCAACCTACAGCACAGATGTGCCAGCGCAAACCTGCTTGAGTTGCACCGCCACAGACAGTGTTTATGTCGATGTGCTTAATGCACAGATTGTACAGAACGACACCTCCATCTGTTTTGGGGATAGTGTGGAGTTGAGTATTTTATCGGATTCAATTATTTTTCCCGGAAATTTTTCTGCATTTGACTACATGGGATGTAATGAGGGTAATTATTATTATTTTTCTCAATATACAACCTCTTGGACAAATGCTTTTAATGATTGTCAACAATTTGGTGGTCATATTTTGACTATAAACAATCAAGAAGAACAAAATTTTATTGAAAGTATAGCAACATTTTCACCAGCACTTCATTTAGGAATTGAAAAAAATAATACAAGTCAATGGATAACAGGTGAGCCGGTTGTTTTTTCAAATTGGGAAACAAGCAATTTTAATCAATGTTGTTATGGAGAATTTTTATGGAATGATGGGACTTGGGGCTTTGATCCAAATACATCTCAACATCGTATTTGCATGGAAATAGAAACAAATGGCTTGTGTCCTTTAACTAGTGATATTTTATGGTCCACCGGCGACACTACAGCCACCATCACCGTAAGCCCAAGCCAAACCACAACCTACTCATTAACCGTCGATAATGGAACAACTGTATGTACAGATAGTGTGACGGTGACGGTAAATGCTGCATCAGTAGACCTCGGAGCAGACACCCTAAGTTTGTGCGCAGGAGACAGCGTGCTACTCGATGCAGGTGCAGGATTTGATTCGTATAGCTGGAGTACCGGAGAAACCACACAAAGCATTTATACAAATACCAGTGGCACCTACTCTGCAACCGTTGGCCAAGGCGATGCGGTAGTCAATGACTATTCTATGAGTTTTGATGGGGTGGATGATTATGTGGAGGTTAATGTAAATTATGCGCCAACAACATCAAGCGATTTCTCAATTGCCTTGTGGACTAAACCTGGTTCTGGGGGTACCACAGTAAGCAAATATGACAACCTGAATGCTCCGAATAGTAATTTCTTTATTCAACTTGATGGCAGCAATGGTTCTGGCGTCATAAGTGGAGATGGCACAAACACAGTAAGCTTTTCAATACCCCAACTTAATACTTGGACTTATATTTCCGCAGTTTTTAATGCCAATGGCAACGTTTCCATATTTGTTAATGGAACACTTCAATCAACGGGTAATTTAAATTTAAACTCATTAATTTCTTCAACACCTATGACTTTTGGAAGGGTAAGTGGCCCATCCCCTGGATATTTTGACGGCCGAACTGACAATGTATCCATCTGGAACACCGCCCTAACCCAATCCCAAATCCAACAATACATGAACTGTCCTCCTACTGGAGATGAAGCAGGACTAGTTGGTTATTGGAACTTTGAAGAAGGAAGCGGAACCACGGCATTTGATCTGACAGCAAATGGAAACCACGGAACCATTAATGGAGCCACTTACGAAACCGATACACCAGAACAAATTTGTAACGCTTGTTCAGCGACTGATAGCATTGTGGTATCGATTCTTGATGCGACCATCACCGCATCTTCAGAATCTGTCTGTTTTGGGGATAGTGTGGAGTTGAGCGTGGTATCAAATGGAGCTATTGAAGAATGCAATCTATCGGGAAGTCTTGTGAATGGACTTGTTGGTTACTGGCCATTTTGTGGGAATGCTAATGATGAGAGTGGGAATGGAAATGATGGCGCGGTAAATGGAGCAACATTGACAACAGATCGTTTTGGAACCTCAAATTCTGCATATAATTTTGATGATAATAACAATCAGTACATAGAAGTTGGAGAAACAAACTCATTAAACAACTGCCAAAAAATGTCTGTGTCATTTTGGTTTAATATTAGTGGAAACAACAGCAGAAGCCATTTCATCAACAAAACAGAAGTTCCATCTGCAGGTATAACTGAAAACAAACAATTTATTGTATCATTAAATTCAACCGGTATATACTTCTATTATGATGCGAATAATTATTTTCAGACCAACATCATACCCGATTTTAATCAATGGAATCAGCTCACCGTTACTTATGACTATGGCACAATAAATACACTTGATCAATGTCAATTCTTTTTGAACGGCATACTAATAGATACATTCCCCACTCAAGCCATACTCGCTGAAACAAATTTTAATATGCGATTTGGCTCATATGCAGATCAAAGCTCTAATACTGTTGCTGGAAAGATTGATGATATTGGGGTCTGGAACAGGGTACTTTCGGAATCTGAAATTCAACAATTGTACTCAGGGGGTGGGTCTACTTATTCCTGGTCCACAGGATCAACAGAAACAAGCATTACCGTAGCTCCAACAGAAACCACAACCTACACTGTAACGGTAGACGATGGCAATGGAACCTGTACTGATGATGTTGAGATTGAAGTGAATCAAACAACCTCATATACCGATATTACGGCTTGTGAAAGCTATGAATGGAATGGTAATACATATACTCAAAGTGGCACCTACTTATTTAGCGATGGATCAAATAATTCTAACTCATTAGAATTTAACTCTTCTTCTAATATTAGTGTTGATCCTTATGTTGATTGTGGTGATGTTCTTGATATGTCAGAAAGTTTTAGCATTGGTGGTTGGGTTTATAATGAAGCTGGTACTCCAGAATCTTGTGTTTTAAGCAAACGACAACAATCATCTTCTGGCCCTCCTTATTTTGGATATAATTTATCTTATGAAAATAATTTAGGGAGATTTGCCTTTGGTATTCAAGAAAATTCATTAGCAGGAGGTGATATTGTTTATGCACCTGCAAATACAAATGAATGGGTTCATGTTGTTGGAGTCTTTCATTCAGGCGCTTCAATTAGTATATATATAAATGGTCTATTTATAAATTCTCAATCAACAAGTTTTAGTTCATTAACAAACAATTCAGCGCCATTTAGAATTGGATGTTTAGGGATTCAAGCATATGCCTCTTGGAACGGAAAATTAGATGAAATTTTTATATATGATAAAGCTCTAACAAATGCTGAAGTATCAAATATATATAATTGTAACATGTTGGATGACAATCTTCAAGGTCATTGGAGATTTGAAGAAGGAAGTGGAACAACAGCTTTTGACTTAACATCCAATGGAAATAATGGAACGATAAATGGTGCAATATATAGCACAGATGTCCCAACTCAGTCTTGCCCTTTAACCAATGTTAATGGCTGTGATAGTACAGCAGTTCTTAGCCTAACAATCAACCAGGGTGACACTTCATATACCGATATTACGGCTTGTGGAGGCTATAAATGGAATGGAACCGATTATACGGCTAGCGGGGTGTATACTTTTGAAACGCTA
>DDEI01000056.1:0-134 GCA_002336675.1 Flavobacteriales bacterium UBA1958
AATTAATCCAGATTTCTCTGGGCTATGCCCCTGTATAAGGTAGGTTCCATACGTGTTACGCACCCGTTCGCTGGTCGTCATCAAGAAAGCAAGCTTCCTTATGTTACCCCTCAACTTGCATGTGTTAAGCCTGC
>DDEI01000056.1:487-8925 GCA_002336675.1 Flavobacteriales bacterium UBA1958
AGCCAGGATCAAACTCTTCATTGTTATAAGTTTGTATTAAATATTTCTGGTCTCTTGACGGTCTAGGTTGTTGTCAATATTTCAAAAAATGGTTTGCTAAAAAAGCACCCATTGTTTCTCATTTAATAGCATTCAATCGCTTTTGAATACTTACCCTTGTTTTTCTAAGGGAGCGCAAATATACTACTCTCTTTAACTTAAAAAACAATTCTTTTATTTTTTTTTAAAAAAAGTTTAATTTTAGATAAACTCAATTTCAAAAAGGAGTGCAAATATACATAGACTATTTACATCTCCAACTATTATTTTTTAGAAAAAACTAATTAATTTACTATATACTGAATAACACTTACTTAAATATCAGACCCAGCTATCTGAAGAACCTTCCCATTGATTATATGATCGTTTTGGAGTATAAACTTTAAGATAAATTTCGCCATTTTCTCAGGAGTAAGGTTAGGGATGTATCCTGGGAACGCCTTAGACAGCATCTCAGTTCTGACCGCCCCAAGCGCTAAGCAATTGATAGATAAATTTTTAACTGACATCTCCTTAGCTAAACACTCCGTTAAAGTAGATATCGCACCTTTGCTACTGCTATAAATAGATAAACCGGGAAACTTATCTGTGTTATCTACTCCTCCAATGCTTCCTATATTTATGATACTCTTTAATGTTGACTTTTCTAAAAAGGGAAGGAGGCCTTGCAGAAGAAAATAAGGAGCCTTATAGTTGATGTTTACCATTCGATCAAATTCATCGGGGCTAAATTCATCAAAAGGCTTATTGATTAATACGCCTGCGTTATTAATTAGTACGTCTATATGAAGCGTAATAGATTCAATTTCCTTAAATAAACTTGGGTATTCATTAAAATTAACAAGATCAAACGTTACTGGGTGAATCCTATCAGGTGACTTCTCTTTCAACTCAGCCAATTTATCTCCTCTCCTAGCTATACATATAGCATGGTAACCCAAATTAGCCCATTGCAACGCTAACTCATATCCAATGCCGCTGCTAGCTCCTGTTATTACTGCGTACTTTTTCATAGTTCTAGTTTCTTATTTCTGAGTTCTTATATACTTGCTCTCCCAATATATATGTATAAGCAACTTTAGCGTTAGGTATAAATTCTTCTTTTACCTTTATTATATCTCTGTCTAAAATCACCAGGTCTGCATTCTTTCCTAATTCAAGTGTTCCTTTTTCTTCTTCTTGGAAACTAGAGATGGCTGACCATTTGGTCATTCCTTTAAGCGCTTCTAATCTGCCCAACGCATTTTCGGGCTGTATACCTGATACCGGCTTTCCTAAAAGGTTCTTTCTGAATACTGCCGCGTAAAACGTATTTAGTGGATCGCAGGTCTCAACAGGGAAATCGGTACCAAGGGCTATGATTCCTGTTTGATTAAGTAGCTCCTTATTAGAGTAAGCTGATAATGCTCTTTTCTTTCCTAACCTTTCTAGAAACCATGGGTAATCTGAAGTGGCGTGCAATGGTTGGACAGACGGAATAATATTATATTCTTTAAAATATCTTAAATCTTCCTTTTGTACTACTTGGCAATGTTCAATTCTCCACCTTCTATCATTGGAACCATTAAGAACGTCTGCATATATGTTTAGCATTACTCTATTTGCCGAATCTCCTATGCAATGAGTATTCATTTGCATTCCCAGATCATAGAGCAATTCTGCCTTGGACTTAAAGTATTCAGGAGATTTCAAAAGGAATCCCGCTGAAGAGTTTTTATCGGAGTATGGCTTAACCAGGCAGGCTCCGTATGACCCTAATGACCCATCTGCATAAAACTTAAATGAATTAGCTGAAAGCCTGCTTGTTTTTGGTGGTTTATTTGTGGCTATGTAATCAAAATTCTCCTCGCTATCGGAAAACATCGCGTATACGCCTATCTTCAAATCAGATGTCTTATGAAGTGAATCTATAAATAGGATGTCTGTATATGACATCCCTGCATCATGAAGAGATGTTAATCCCGACTCTACACATTTTTTCTCTGCAAGTCTAAAAGCTATTTCTTTGTCATCTCTACTCATGCTTGGAATTAAAGCAGAGACAACTTCCATAGCATTATCTACAAGAACCCCTGTACAGGAGAGATTCTCCTTCTGTATTTCTCCTCCTGCTATTTCTGTATAACAGGTTATACCCGCAAGCTCAAGAGCATAGTCATTGACAATAGCAGCATGACCATCTATCCTTGACAGATACACAGGTTGGTTAGGGAATAATTCATTTAGCCTCTTATTTGTAGGGAAGTTCTGATCTATCCAATCGTTCTGATCCCAGCCTCTACCTAGAATCCAATGATGTGAAAACCTCGATTTATAAGTCTCTAATCGTTCTAGAACTTCTTCAAACGAAGATGTGCCTACCAAGTCTAACCAAAGTATACTCTCCCCTAGCCCTAGAAAATGACAGTGTGCGTCAATAAACCCGGGATATACTGGCTTTCCTCTTAAATCAATTTTTTCTTTGTGGGAATATTTATTTAAAATTTTATGTTCTGGACCTATATCTACTATTTCACCATCCTTAATAGCGATAGCTCGATGAATATCATTTTCTTGGTTCAGTGTATATATGTACCCATTATGTAATATGAGGTCTACTTCTTCAGATTTAAAGTCGCAAGAAACCAACGAGACAATCACAAGGTACAGGAGCGCTTTTTTCATGAGGTGAAAATTAGGATTTTTTTCTATCTCAATTTGGCTCTTGTTTAAATATACCCTCATCGTATGTTGAATAATTCTGATTTTAAGCTAATACTGAGATGAAACGAACCATTGTTTAATGGTCTATCATAAATTTGTTATGCATGCATAACAAATTCCTCTTATATTCGTAGACGTATTATTCTATACATAACACAACACATATTTTGAAACCAGAAGAAACAGTAGATTTTCATATAAGATGGGCTTGGGCTAAAATATCCAGGTACTATAATGTAGCCGCATCTCCTTTTGGGGGAAGTATGAGTATCGGCTATGTTCTGCTTAATGTAGATAAGGATGGGACACCTAGCACGAAGCTCGGACCAAAGATGGGAATGGAGAGCAGAAGTCTTACTAGAATATTAAATAATCTAGAAGAAGAGAAACTGATTATTAGAATTCAAGATGACGAAGACAAGCGCAAAATGAATGTCTTTCTCACGGAGAAGGGGAAATTAATGAGAGAAGAGTCTAAGAAAATAGTATTAGATTTCAATCAACTTATGGCGGAGACACTTGGAATGAGAGAACTAAGTCAATTCTTACTGACTATGGACAAATTAAACAAGCATATAGATAATCAACTCGTGGAGTTACAATCTGAAAAAAACTAAATGAACAGACATATTAATAAGGTAGCAGTGTTAGGTTCTGGAGTAATGGGTTCCAGAATAGCATGCCATTTTGCGAACATCGGTTTGGAAGTAATACTTCTAGACATACCGCCCAGAGAGTTAAATGATAAAGAAAAAGCCAAAGGTGCTGACCTTAATCATCCGGCTGTAAGAAATAGGATAACAAATGAAAACTTTGCATTTACCTTAAAGTCTAATCCTGCGCCTTTATATAGTAAATCATTCGCCTCTAGAATTACTACAGGAAATTTTGAAGACCACATGACCCTGATTTCAGATTGTGACTGGGTGATAGAAGTAGTGGTGGAAAGACTAGATATTAAGAAAATAGTATTCGAACAGGTAGAAAAGCACAGAAAACCTGGGACACTTATTACTTCTAATACTTCTGGAATTCCTATAAAATCTATGTTAGAGGATAGAAGTGATGATTTCAAAAAACACTTCTGTGGTTCGCATTTCTTTAATCCTCCGAGGTATTTAAAGTTGCTGGAGGTAATTCCTACTCCTGAAACTTCTCCTGAGGTGACTGAGTTCTTAATGGATTATGGTTCTAAGTATTTAGGGAAAACTACTGTTCTCGCTAAGGATACTCCAGCATTTATAGCCAACAGAATAGGTGTATTCGGAATTCAAACGATTTTTCATCTAACTCAACAGATGGGACTAACTATAGAGGAAGTAGATAAACTTACTGGACCTGTCTTAGGTAGACCGAAATCTGCGACTTTCAGAACTGCAGATGTCGTAGGTATAGATACATTAGCTCTAGTCGCTAAAGGTGTTAAGGACAACTGCCCGAATGATGAGCAGAACGACTTATTCAAAGAGCCAGAGTTTATCACTAAGATGATAGAAAACAAATGGCTGGGAAGTAAGACCAGACAAGGTTTTTTCAAAAAAATAAAAGGTGAGAATGGAAAGAGTGAAATCTTAACCCTTGACCTAAATACTTTAGAGTATAGACCACAGCAGAAAGCAAAATTTGCAACGCTAGAAATGACTAAGCCAATAGATGATTTAGTGAAGCGTATGCCTATGCTATATAATGGCATGGATAAGGCTGGGGAGTTTTATAAAAAATCTTCTCATATGCTATTCGGTTATGTGAGTCATAGAATTCCTGAAATAGCTGATGAGCTGTATAAGATAGATGATGGAATGCGTGCTGGTTTTGGATGGGAAATGGGGCCTTTCGAAATGTGGGATGCTATAGGAATTAAAACCATTCTGGATAAATCAGACAGCAAAATAGCTGATTGGGTAGCAGAAAATCATGCTGCTGGAATGGAGACCTTCTATAAGGTAGAAAATGGAGTCAAGCTTTTCTGGGATATTCCTTCCAAGAGCTACAAGGAAATGCCTGGTCAGCAGGATAAAATTTCCCTGGCTAACTTGACGGGAGATAAAATTCTTTGGAAAAACTCAGGAACGACTATTAAAGATTTAGGTGATGGAATTATCAATATAGAATTCCATACGAAGATGAATACCATAGGTGGTGATGTGCTTACTGGCTTAAATAAAGCTGTGGACATGGCTGAGAAAGATTACCGAGGATTGGTTATTTCTAACGAAGGTCAAAACTTCTCAGCAGGTGCTAATGTGGGAATGATATTTATGATGGCTGTGGAGCAAGAGTTTGATGAATTGGATTTTGCGATTAGAGCATTCCAGAACACAACTATGAGACTTAGGCATTCTTCTATTCCCGTAGTAGTCGCTCCACATGGATTAACACTGGGAGGAGGATGCGAAATTTGTTTACACGCTGATAAGGTAATAGCCAATGCAGAAACGTATATGGGCTTAGTAGAGTTCGGTGTAGGTCTTATCCCTGGTGGAGGTGGAACTAAAGAGTTTACTAAAAGGTTAGCTGAAGAGCTTCATGATGGAGACATCAGAACAAACCAAATGAGAAACAGATTCCTTACTGTAGGTCAGGCTAAAGTTTCTACTTCAGGAGAAGAAGCTTTCGAACTGGGCTATATGAGAAGAGGAATAGATGAAATAGCAGTGAGCAGAGAACACCAGATTTCTCAAGCTAAGGATGCCTGCAAGCTAATGGCAGATAAAGGTTACACTCAGCCAGCTAAAGACAAATTCAAAGTTCTAGGAAAGGAAGCATTAGGAATAGTTTACGTAGGAGCCCACAGTATGAAAAGTGGTAAATACATCAGTGAGCATGACCAACTGATTTCTGAGAAACTAGGTTTCGTTATGTGCGGAGGAGACCTCAGCAAAATCACCGAAGTGAGCGAACAATATGTGCTCGATTTAGAGAGAAAAGCATTCTTAGAATTATGTATGGAACGTAAGACTTTAGAAAGAATGCAATCATTAATTCAATCAGGAAAAATCTTAAGAAACTAATCATGGACGCTTATATAATTAAAGGATATAGAACAGCAGTAGGAAAGGCGCCTAGAGGACTTTTCCGAAATATGCGCGCGGACGAATTAGGTGCACGCGTGGTACGGAAATTAATGGCCGAAGTGCCTAATTTAGATCCGAACAGAATAGACGATGTGATAGTAGGTAACGCTACTCCTGAAGCTGAGCAAGGATTAAACATAGGACGAATGATCTCGCTTATGGGATTAAATTCTGAAACAGTTCCAGGCATGACAGTGAACAGATACTGTTCATCTGGTTTAGAAACTATCGCTATAGCCAGTGCTAAGATTCACTCAGGAATGGCGGATTGTATTATAGCAGGTGGAGTAGAAACGATGTCTCCTATCCCATTTGGCGGTTGGAGATTAGTTCCGAATGCAAGCGTTGCAAAGCAAAACCCTTCATGGTACTGGGGAATGGGATTAACTGCAGAGGCAGTAGCCAATGATTTCAACATCTCTAGAGAAGACCAAGACGAATTTGCCTATCAATCTCAGAGAAAAGCAGCAGAAGCTATTCAATCTGGAAGATTCAAAGATGATATCCTACCTATAGAAGTAGAAGATATTTTCTTGGATGACAACGAGAAAAGACAAGTGAAAACTTACACTGTAGATACAGATGAAGGTGTAAGATTAGGAACTACTGCTGCTGCGCTATCTAAACTAAGGCCAGTATTCGCTCAGGGTGGTTCTGTAACCGCTGGTAATAGTTCTCAAACTTCAGACGGAGCAGCATTCGTGATGATTGTTTCTGAAAGACTATTAAAAGAATTAAACGTAGAACCTATAGCCAGACTAAAGAGCTACCAAGTAGCTGGGCTAGAACCAAGAATAATGGGAGTAGGCCCTATCTATGCTATTCCGAAGGTATTGGATCATGCCGGAATGAGTTTAAAGGATATAGACCTGATAGAATTAAACGAAGCATTCGCTAGTCAATCACTAGCAGTAACTCGTAAACTGGACTTAAATCCAGATATCGTAAATGTAAACGGAGGGGCTATAGCACTCGGCCATCCACTAGGATGTACTGGAGCTAAACTCACCGTACAAATATTGAATGAGTTGAGAAAAAGGAAGCAGAAACATGGTATGGTCACCATGTGTGTAGGAACAGGACAAGGAGCAGCTGGAATTTTCGAATTATTAAACTAAGAACAATGACAAATAACCCTGATAAAATGGATGAACAGAAAGCAATCACAGGAGGAGAATTCCTCATTAGAGACGTGAAACCAGAGGAAGTATTCATTCCAGACGAATGGACTGAAGAACAGAAAATGATGGAGCAGATGTGTATTGACTTTGTAAATCAAGAAATAGTCCCTCATTTAGATAGAATAGATTCTATGGAAGATGGACTAATGGAGTCCATAGTTACTAAAGCAGGTGCTCAAGGTCTATTAGGGATTTCTGTTCCTGAAGAATTAGGTGGAATGGGTATGGATTTCAAAACTTCTATGCTCGTAACTGAGGCCTTAGGTCAAGGTCACTCGTTTTCTGTGGCATACGGGGCGCACACAGGAATTGGAACTTTACCTATTCTTTACTACGGGAACGAAGAACAGAAAGCCAAGTACATTCCTAAACTAGCTTCTGGTGAGTGGAAAGCTTGCTATTGTTTAACTGAGCCAAGCTCAGGGTCTGATGCCAATAGTGCTAAAACCAAGGCTGTTCTCTCAGATGACGGAGAACATTACACTATTAATGGTCAGAAAATGTGGATTACCAATGCAGGATTTGCAGATGTATTCACTGTTTTTGCCAAAATAGGAGATGATGAAAATCTTTCTGCCTTCATTCTCACCAAAGAAATGGAAGGAATCATTCTAAATGCTGAAGAGAAGAAAATGGGAATAAAAGGTTCCTCTACCCGTCAGGTGTTTTTCAACAATGTCCAAGTTCCTGCAGGGAATCTTCTTTCTACGCGTGGCAATGGTTTTAAAATAGCCGTGAACATTCTTAATATTGGAAGAATCAAATTAGCAGGTGGAGTATTAGGCGGAAGTAAAGGTGTAATTGATGAAGCTATTAATTATTCCAATGAAAGAAATCAATTCGGAAGACCGATTTCTAAGTACGGAATGATAAAAGAAAAAATAGCTAAAATGGCTGTGAAATCTTTTGCCTTAGAATCTGCTGTATATAGAGCTACACAAAATATAGATGACGCTATAGCTTCATTAGAAAAGGGTGGAATGGAAAAAGGCGTTGCTACGCTTAAGGGAATAGCAAGTTTCGCTCCTGAGTGCGCTATTCTTAAAGTGTTCGGTTCTGAGGTATTGGACTACACGGTAGATGAAGGTGTTCAAATCTTTGGTGGAATGGGCTACAGCGCTGAAACCAGAATGGAGAAGTCTTATAGAGATGCTCGTATCAATAGGATTTTTGAAGGAACTAATGAAATCAACCGTATGTTAACGGTAGACATGATTCTGAAAAAAGCCATGAAAGGAGAACTTGATTTAATGGGGCCAGCTATGGCCGTGGCAGGAGAGTTGACCTCTATTCCAGATTTCGGCTCGGCTCCAGAAACAGTTTTTGACGAATACAGAGCTTATGTAAAGAATTTCAAGAAAACCGTTCTTATGATGGCTGGTTCAGCGGCGCAAAAGTTCACAATGAGCTTAGCTAAAGAACAGGAGATTTTAGGAAACAT
>DDEI01000056.1:9328-22898 GCA_002336675.1 Flavobacteriales bacterium UBA1958
TGGTGAGTCTGCTGTAGAGTTAGAGATCTCATTAATGAAATCATTCTTCTTTGATGCTGCTGAAGAAATTTCTACTGCAGGTAAATCTGCTCTCTGGTCTTTTGCAGAAGGAGATGAAATGAGAATGATGCAAATGGGACTAAAACGATTCACCAAAATGACTCCGTTTAATATTAAGGAAGAAAGAAGAAAAGTAGCTGAAAAAGCTATAGCCGAGAATAAGTACTGCTTTTAAGATGCTTACCAGAATTAGGCAGTCAGAAATTTTAAAATCATTGCTTTTAACTGGTGTCGAAACTATATGGATTAATAGAGAGATTTTATTTCCATATACTCTTGACTAGCCATTACGTAATCATAAACTAGCTTTATATAGAAAATAAACAGCCATAGAATGCTAAAACCCACTCACTCCAAGTCCAAATAGCGCAAAATCGTATTTAGTGGGGTCTTCGCAATCAAATTTTCTAAGTGCAGTCATTAATTCTTCAACCGCTCTCCAGTCGTTTTGAGTTCTCATTAAGAGTCCCAAGCGCCTGCCAATTTTTCCTGTGTGAACGTCCAAAGGAATCATGAGTTTGTTTAATGGAATGTTTTTCCAGAGTCCAAAATCGACACCTTTATCTGCGGGGCGGACCATCCATCTCAAATACATATTTAGCCGTTTCGCTGAGCTTCCTTTCATAGGGTCGCTAACATGTTTTTGTGTTCGCTTTAAATGTTCAAATTGGAAGAACTGTTTTTTAAAGTGAGAAATGGCATCCGCAGCATTTCCATGAAAAGAGAAGCCCTCCGAGAAAATTCCTTCCAAACCGTTTTGCTCCTTATATAATCGCTGCAACGCAAAAAAGAAATATTGTAAATCCACAGAATTATATGTTCTATGGACAAATCCCTCTAGTTCTTTATAATCTTCCTCAGTGTGGTTTATAATGAAGTCATGTGGTGAATTATCCATGAGCAAACACATCCTATTAGCACTATTGATTATAGATTTCCTGTTTCCCCAAGCTATGGTGGCAGTCAAAAATCCAATGATTTCTATATCCTCTTTTTTAGAAAACCGATGGGGAATTCCTAAGGGGTCTGACTCAAAAAACTCTGGCCTTTCGAACAACTCCACTTGGGTATCTAAAAATACCTTTAACTCCTTTTTCGTTTTGAATTTCACCCTACAAAAATAGCCTCATTATATGATACCCACTCTCATAATTCTCACTAGAAAATAAAAGCTCAGGTATACAACCAACATAAAATCTCACAATCCCTTCCAACTAGTTCATATTCACTTTATCTTTGCGCTTTGATGCAATTTTTATATCCAGGAATTTTATATGCACTAGCTGCCATCTCTATACCAATCCTGGTGCATCTATTCAATTTTAGACGCTTCAAAAAAGTACAATTTTCTAACGTTGAATATCTAAAAGAAATTAAACAAGAGACTAAGTCCAAAAGTAAAATAAAGCACTTTCTGATTTTATGCGCCAGAGTTTTAGCTTTGGCTGCTATTGTTCTCGCTTTTGCTCAGCCCTATATACCGACAGGAAATAATGGAGCTAAGACAGGTAAGAAAACCGTAGGAGTATATATAGACAATAGCTTCAGCATGGAAAGCGAAAGTGAGTCTGGAAACATTTTAGAAATAGCCAAGAATAAAGCACTAGAAGTCGTGAAGTACCATTCACCTACTGACGTTTTTCAATTGATTACAAATGATTTCGAAGGAAGACACCAGCGCTGGTTAACCCAAGATGAGATTAGTGAACTTATTACTGAAATAGATTTCTCACCTCAGAGCAAAACACTTTCTGAAGTTTATTCTAGACACAAAGATTTATCTCTCAAAGAAGAAGCTGACCAGCGGATGATCTATGTATTATCTGACCTCCAAAAAAGTGTGACCGATATAGAAAATATTCAGCCAGATAGTTTGTTTTCTCTGCAGTTTCTGCCTACGCCCTCTGCCTTCACTGAGAATTTATTTATAGACAGCGTTTGGTTTAACTCACCAAGTAGGAACTTAAATTCAATAGAGAATCTGCATGTGAGAGTGAAAAACACATTAAAACGGAGAAAGGAAAATATCCCATTAAGACTTTATATAAACGGAATACAAAAATCGGTAGTTAGTATAAATGCTGACCCTGGAGTCCAAACAGATACTGTGCTTACTTTTACGACTTCTAGCTCTGGATTTAAACAAGCCAAAGTTAAGGTAGAGGATTATCCTGTGACTTTTGATGATGAGTTTTTCCTCGGGTATGAAGTAGCCAAAAAAACCAACATACTGGAAATAACTAGTGGAAATAGGAAGATTTTTAGTAACCTATTTAAGAACAGTAAAGAGTACAATTTCTCTAAATTCAATTCTAAGCAGATAGATTACAATCGATTTCCTGAGTTTGATTTAGTGATAGTGAATCAACTTTCATTCTTATCAGGAGGATTAAAACAGGAACTAGATAAATTCTCTAAAGCGGGAGGAACGGTTGCAGTCATTCCTGCAATCAATGCGAATTTGAGCAGCTACAATTCATACTTCACATTAAGAGAAGCCGATTTATTTAAAGCTATTAAGAATTTGGACACGAAGGTTTCTAAACTAAACTTTGACCACCTTGTGTACAAGGAGGTTTTCAATGAGGCAAACAAAAATATGCCGTTGCCTAAAGTGAACTCTTACTTCGAAACTACGAACTCAAATAGAAGAAATAGAGATGAATTAGCTACCCTGCAAAATGGTGCTGCGTTTATCAATCATTTTGATAAAGATAATGCCTCTCTGTATGTATTTAACACAAGTTTAGAGGCAGTTCAAACAGACTTGGCTTCTCATTCCCTGCTGGTTTACACTATGCACAGTATAGCTAATCAAGCTAAGACTTCTAACAAAACATTCTTTGAGCTGGGAGAAGAAAAAGCCTTTTCACTGAAGTCTGCCAATTCGGGAAATGCAAATTCTGTGGTTAAAATGAAAAGTGTAGAAGGTTATGAGTTCATTCCTGAGTTCAGAAGAAAAGACGGTCTTTTTGAGATTTTCCCTGGTTCTGATGCTCGAATTTCTGGTAATTACGACGTAAATACTAATGATGAACAGATAGGTGCTATTGGCATCAATTACAACAGGAAAGAAAGTGAAATTATCTATTATGATGCCTACGACTTAAAGCAAGAGCTAAGAAAGCAAGGCTTGACTTCTAGTAATGTAATTACCTCTGACATGAATACGATTGGAGCTTCAATCCAAGAAGTGAATGAGGGCAAAACATTATGGACTTCATTTATAATACTAGCACTACTATTTTTAGGTATAGAAATTATTCTGATTAAATTCTGGAAATAAGATGAACATTCTTATAAAAAAAGCGAAGATTTTTCAAAACGGAAATAAGCACCATTTAAGGACAAGAGACATTCATATAAAGAATGGAAGAGTTTTAAAAATATCCGCTTCGATAAAAGACGATTCAGCCAAAGAAATCACTTCTGAGAACTTATGTATAAGTGCCGGATGGTTAGATATGCGAGCTAACTTCAGGGAACCCGGACATGAGTACAAAGAAGGCTTAGCTAATGGTTTAAAAACGGCAGCCAAAGGTGGTTTTACTGGTGTGGTTTCAATGCCCACAACTCACCCTGTGGTAGATAATAACACTGCAGTGCAATTCCTAAAAAACAATTCCGCCACAACCGTCACAGAAATATTTCCCGCAGGCTCTATTAGCCAGGGCTTAAAAGGAAAACAACTGAGCGAATTTTACGACATGATGCAGAGTGGTGCCGTGGCATTTACAGAAGATACTGCATTATTAAACAATACCAATCTGCTATCTAAAGCATTGGAATATAGCAAAACCATAGGGGCATTAGTTTACTCTTTTCCTTATGACCCTAACTTAATAAGTGATGGTCAAATGCACGAAGGAAAGACTTCTACTCTATTAGGTATGAAGGGGATTCCTAACGTATCTGAGGAGATTCAACTTTCTAGAGACATCCAATTATTGAAACACTTTGGAGGAAAACTCCATGTGGTAGCGATTTCTACTGAGAATTCTGTGAATATGCTTAGAACGGCCAAGAAAGAAGGATTAGCCATTACATCTTCTATTCATGCGCATCAACTTAGTTTTACTGATGAAGCAGTCTCTAATTTCGACTCTAGATTCAAAGTGCTTCCTCCTTTCCGTTCAGAAGCAGATAGAAAAGCGCTCATAAAAGGACTAAAAGACGGAACTATAGATGCTATCTGCTCTGGGCACGAACCTGAAGATGTAGAAGAGAAAAAAAGAGAATTTACATTAGCGGCATTTGGAATCAGCTCTTTAGAAACAGCTTTTAGCGCAGCTAATTCTGAACTAGGACAGAATTATCCGCTGGAGGATTTAGTAGATAAATTCACTACAGCTCCTAGAGATATCTTAAGCATACCTATTCCTCAATTTGAAGAGGGTAAGGTAGCTAACTTTACACTTTTTGATCCAACTAAAAAATGGACTTTTAATAGAGAAGAGATGCTTTCTAAATCGAAAAATACTCCTTATAACAATTCGAAGTTTACTGGAAAAATCATAGGGGTCATTAATAGAGGAAAAAGTTCAATTGATAATTAATCTTAGAATTTGAGTATTTAGTCTAGACTAAAAACATCTAAGGCTCAAACCACAGTCCTTTAAACAAAACTAAACCGAGACTTAACTTCGTTTATGCTTCGCCCTGTGGTCCACTAAAATTCATTGGTATGGATTGATCCATTCCTTTGATTTCTTTAATCGGTCCGTTTTGAGTTTCGAATTTTCTTATATTTTCATTTAATGCTCCCATCAAACGCTTAGCATGCTGGGGAGTTAAGATAATTCTAGACTTAACTTTCGCTTTAGGAACTCCTGGCATTACCCGAATAAAATCAACAACAAACTCAGAATTAGAATGCGTAATTACTGCTAGATTAGAATAAATACCGTCAGACATTTCTTCTGAAAGTTCAATGTTTATTTTTCCCTTTTGAGGTTTCTGCTCTTCTCCCATTTCGTTGGTTTTTTTATGCTTCGTAAAGATAGACTTTCGATTTAAATTTCTCCACTATTTTTGACTAGAGAAATATAACCTGAAGGTTAAGTTAACCCAAGATCTCTCAGCTATAAGCCTGTAATCCATAATTAATCATTGCCGAAAATTAAATGAGATTTAAAGAATCTCCTTTATCTGCATCAATTCTTTAATGGCATGTGTCCCTTTTGTCTCCTCAGAACCATCAGGCAAAAAATGAATAGAATCCATGGCTACATTCACTGCTCCTTGAATATCACTCGATGCTGAATCTCCTATCATAATACAGTTTTCTACTTTTGTATTTAGCGCATTTAACACCGCGTGATAAGCCTTAGGGCTTGGTTTTTTGGCTTTCAGATTTTCAGAAATAAAGACATGGTCAAAATATGGATTAAGACCAGACAAGTGCATCTTAACGTGTTGCGCTTCTATAAAGCCATTGGTCATGATACACATTTTGTAATTCTTTGCTTTCAGATAATCTAGAATATCAACAGCCCCGTCTATCAAGGCATTTTTCTTAGGACATCTTACTACATACTCATCGGAGAATCTATCTGAAAGTTCTCTACTAGATTCTGAAGAAACGCCATTTAGCTCAAAAGCTTGCTTAAACCTAGTATACCTGAGAGTGGCTTTGTCCATCTCTCCCATTTGGTATAAATCCCAGCAGAGACGATTAATTCTAATATAATCTGCTAAAAACTTCTTTGGCTCCGCTATAGGTTCACCTATAAGATCAAAATCATGAAGAAGTTCTAATATAGTTTCTGAAGAATTGGTGTCAAAATCCCATAGTGTATGGTCTAGATCCCATATAATGTGTTCGTACTTAAGGGTCATTGGTTTCGGGAATTATAGTTTCAAATAAATCTGGGTAGAAACTGGCTAATACGCCTATCACTAATGCCCAGAAAACTACCGCCAAAAGTAAGGAAGGATACGCCCACTTTTTATGCGTGAAAAATTTAGCTGTGACAATTGACCCCAAAGGAATTGAAATAAACATCGGTGTCAATATAGCTATACCAAACAACCCTAATTTTCTCTTTCCTCTCACTAAGAACTTGTTCAACAAAGTGAAGCTTTTTTTAGGTTTAGAGGTTCCGTCTATTAATCGTCTTACCCTCTTTTGGTGCGCTCTCCCCATAAAATAATCACTAAGAAAAAAGAAGAAAGACACCCCAGTAAACCCAGCACTTATATTCATTAAAAAGCCTGTCAAGAAACTAAATTTTAATGCCACCACAGGACAAAACACCATAAATTTCAATGCTGTCCAAATGAATAAACCTACGTTCGCTATGATTTCTAACCAATCCAAATCTTAAGATTTAGCCAGAGTCACGACTTGTTTAAAGACATTCCTCCACCCTTTCCATTCCCGAAGCTCGCTCAAAGTTTCATTGTGCCAAATGGTGACCAACTCTCCGCTGACGGCTTTAACCTCTTTTATGACTTCTGCACTCTTCACCACTGCCTCTTTTTGTGTCAGCCCTAAATACCGATTTAAAGTGGCGTCCATTATGGCTGAAGAGTGAAAAACTAGATCCGTAGTTTCATTCTTCTCTAAATCGAAAAACTGAAATGGCGTGCACGTACCTCCTCTAAATCCGATTTTCTCCGCATAACCCAAGCTGTAGTCTTCCTTTATTCCTGCACGCAATAAATTCCTAGGTGTTTCAGGGAAACTAAATTTCAAGAAATGCTGTCTGCTATGAGTTACGGCGCCTTCAATGATGTCCTCTAACCTAAGTTTTTCTTCCAGTATAGTTTCAGCATTCTGGTAGCTTTGGTATCCTGGGTGGATGGCTATAGTATTTTGGCGTTGCAACGCTAAAACCAATGCTCTCAAATGTTTACTCGTAAAAGGCAGGTTCCTATCCCATTCGTTTCTGTTTGATAACAGGAAGAAGAAAATACTCTCCACCTCAGCTTCTGAGTGAACGGAGTTTATGTAATCGTAAGTTTCATAGGGATCCTTCTGCTGTCTAAAATAACAGCCAAATCTAGTTTTTAAATCCTCTATATCTCCAGCTAAAATTGATTTAATGGTAGCTCCGAGCTTGATAGGGAAAGACTTAAAATTATACGCGTAAGCATTATCTACATCTATGGTAGAAATAAAATTATATGTTCGAGATAACTCTGCTTTACCCGTTAAAACTTCTTGAAATTTAGCACACCAAATGTCTATTATCGGTCTGTCCAAGCATTTTAATACTGAGAGAATACTTCCCTCACATTTAAATCTGTCATGCTGATCTCTATCTGCGGTCAAGTATTCTTCATACCTAGTGATAAGATAGAACGTAGCGGAAAATATATCGAACGGGATCTGGTCTGAATAGTTAGTGAAAAGTATAGGTAATCCGTCCCATTCCCCAGTATTTAATTCCTGTCTGCTTATCCCAGTCTCTCCAAGGAGAGCCGCTGGAATTAATTGAACTCCCTCTAAAGACTCATTGGAGTAATTTAGCTTGATGCCATTTATAGCATTGAATTCGGCTGAGTCATAAAGTAGTGTGTAGTCCTCGTGAAGGATACGCCCAAAAATAAAATCACAGACGAATTTTAGCCTTTCTGATATTATGTGAGAGTAAATCCAAATCATAAATTACAAGTGTTTTACCATCTGCTCACAAATGAAATGAGCGGCTTTTCCATCTCCAAATAAAGCAGGGAACTCAAGGTCTGTATTGTTCTTGAAGTACTCGTACCCTTCCTTGATTTTAGTGGTGTCTGCATCTACTAATCTAGCACATCCAGAGTGAATTATTTCTACCCATTCTGTTTGGGGTCTGAATACCAAACAAGGCTTACCAAAGAAGTACGCCTCTTTTTGTACGCCACCAGAATCACTCATTACCATGCTGCAGTTTTTCTCAAGAGCTATAATATCTAGGAATCCACATGGCGGAACGAATCTAAAGTACTCGCTATTTTCTAGTCTGTTCATTAAGGATTCACAGGAAAAGAACTGCTCTAGTTTAGCTTTAGTTCTAGGGTGAATCGGGAGAATTAATGCAGTTCTATTTCCTTCTGCTATTTCTAGCAGCGTTTCCATAAGTCCTTCTAAACGTTCTTTGTTATCGGTGTTAGACGGCCTGTGAATGGTCGAAAGAATAAAATCTTTCCCTCCTAATTCTAAATCATCTAGGATCGTAGATTTCTTCTCAGATATTTTAGAGAAATAGAGGCTATTATCATACATCACATCTCCACTGTGATAAACCGCAGGAGCGTCTATAGTAAAAGGTGGAGCAGCATTCAGTTTAAAGTTTTCATTAGCTAGATTTTCCATGCCAGTTCTGGTAGGACTAAAGAGCATAGTGCTTACATGATCACACCCTATTCTATTTATTTCTTCTGGCATGCACTTATTAAAAGACCTTAGACCAGCTTCTACATGAATTACAGGAATATGAATTTTAGAAGCCGCGAGGGCTGCTGCTAGTGTGCTATTAGTGTCTCCATAAACTAACAACCCGTCTGGCTTATGAATATCTAGCTGCTCCTCTATCCCTTCTAGCATGAAGGCTGTTTGTTTTCCATGAGACCCACTTCCCGTATTTAGGTTAATATCTGGTTCAGGAATTCCTAGCTGATCTATGAAAATCTGGCTCATGGCAACATCATAATGCTGGCCTGTGTGAAGTAATATCTCTTTTAATTCTCCACTAAAACTATCTTTTATAGCTCGGCTGATAGCTGAGGCCTTAATTATCTGCGGCCTTGCGCCTATTACTGTAAGTATTGTTTTCATAAAGTTCCTTCGTCAGCAAAACTGTAGTAACCAGTTTCTGCTATTATTATGTGGTCTAATATGGGCAAATCTAATACTTGTCCTGCAGACTTTAACTTAGCGGTAATGGCTAAGTCCTGCTTGGAGGGCTCTAAATTGCCACTCGGGTGGTTATGTACTAAAATTAAAGCCGAGGCTTTAGCGTTAAGAGCAGCCCCAAAAATCAACTTCGGATCAGCTATAGAACTACTTATTCCTCCTTTAGAGATAAGATGCTTTTTTAAAATTTTATTTGCTTTATTCAGCAGTAGAACATGAAACTCTTCGTATTGCAGGGCGGACAGTTCTTCTTGAAAGAGCTCATTGACCTCTGAACTAGTGGTAATTTTCTTTCTTTTCTCTGCCTCAGCCGTTCTTTTTCTAGCGCCTAACTCAAGAGCTGCATGAATAGAAATAGCCTTAGCTTCACCTATCCCGTTGAATTTCTGAAGGTCAGATAAAGAGAGACGTGCTAGATTGTGTAGATTATCATCTATTTCTGAAAGAATCCTTTTGGATAAATCCACCGCTGTCTCGTTCCTGCTTCCAGATCCTATAAGAATGGCTATTAATTCGGCATTAGATAAAGCAGCTTTTCCCTTTAACAATAATTTTTCTCGAGGCCTGTCTTCTTCAGCCCATTCTGTTATTACACTCTTATTTAGTCTTAAATCTTTCAAAAAATAGTGCATAAAAAAGCCCCCAAGAGTACCTTGGGAGCTTCAAATATATAATTTTTTAATCTTATAATGCGCTTACATGAGCAGCCAAACCAGATTTAAGGTTAGCAGCCTTATTCATGTGAATAATATTCTTCTTAGCTAGCTTATCTAGCATAGATGAAACTTTAGGTAACATCTCTGTCGCCTCTTTCTTATCAGCACTTGCTCTTAAATTTTTGATAGCTGTCCTGGTAGACTTGTGCGCATATCTGTTTCTGAGCTTTTTCTTCTCGTCTGATCTAATTCTTCTTAATGTAGACTTATGGTTTGCCATCTTCTGTAAAAATTTCGGGCTGCAAATATACTAAGAATATTAAGAACAACACCAAAATCCAACTAGTTTTCTACTCTTTTTAATTCAAGAAGAGTGACAATAAAGAATGTGGATTAACAATAAAACCCATTCTTTATATTATTAAGGGTTGTTCTTATTTCTGAAGGACAATCGTCTCATGAAAAAAGGGTAAATCTTAACTGATTAACTTTCAGTATTGATTTACCCTTTTCTTGTAGCCCGTAGGGGATTCGAACCCCTGCTACCAGGATGAAAACCTGGCGTCCTAACCCCTAGACGAACGGGCCAATTTTAAAATTGGAGTGCAAATATAATGAGCTTTTTCGGTTCTGAATTAAAAAAGTCTTAATTATTCTATTGAATCGCTGTCTGACTGGAATTTATACCCTAATCTTTTTCCTGTCCTTATGTTTAAGTGCTGGCTTAAGATACCTATGTCTTGAACAGAAACTTCTTGAACATCTTGATATGGGGGTGTAAACAAATCGAAATCTAGGGTATACATAATAGCCGATTGCACTATTTCTTTCAAGCCTTCTTTATTTAGCGTTGCATTTGCGAAATCATTGTAAAGAAAACCCAGCTGACGTTTTCCTTGAACAAGGAAATGACCTTCCTTATTCACAAAGATTCGTGCGATTAAATAGCCTGAGTCATTCATTCTATTATACTTTATAGAATCTGATAAAAAATTATAGATATTTATAACCCCGACGTACCCTCTGGTCTCATCCTCTTCGCAATAGGTAGTTCTCCAAAGACTATTGTTACTCTCAAACTTAAATACATTGGTATGCATATAAAAACAAAGGACATCTCCACCTATAGTGATTTGAGCCTCATAATCCCCTTTATCATTGTACTCTAATCGAACTCTATCATCAGAATCTCCAAATAAATCTCTTACATCAGCTATAATACCAATAAGTACTGCTTTTAGCTGATTAAAATTCTCAGTAGTGTTCTGAAATATATCTTGTTTTAAACTTGCCTTATCTTTTAGCATTTCCAGAATTAACTGCTTCGGACTTTGTTCCTTTTTCATTTTAATAAGCTTTAGCAAACATTACTCTTTGGTTACTTTCTCCACCAGAGTATACACATTTTCCAGCAGAAGGTTTTTCAGCGAAAGGAATACACCGTATAGTGGCATTGGTTTCCTTCTTAATAGCTCTCTCTGTTTCTCCTGTCCCATCCCAATGGGTTAAAATAAATCCACCTTTCTTTTCTAAAACGTCTTTGAATTCTGCAAATGTTTCCACTTCAGTAACATTCTCCTTACGGAATTCTATAGCTCTATCAAAGAGAGATTCTTGGATTTCCTCCAGTCTTACAGAAATAATATCAGCAGAATCTGCGAACGCTATAGATTCCTTTGTATTTAAATCTCTTCTGGCTAATTCAAGAGTTCCGTTTTCTAAATCTCTGTTGCCAACAGCTACCCTTAAAGGCACACCTTTTAACTCATGTTCAGCAAACTTCCACCCTGGTTTTCTAGTATCATCATCGTCAAATTTAACTGAAACCCCTTTAGACTTTAAACTCTCCATCAATGGTGTAATGTGTTCCCTGATTTTATCTAACTGATCCTCCCCTTTATATATAGGTACTATTACCACTTGTATAGGAGCTAACCTAGGAGGCAGAACCAAACCTAAATCATCAGAATGAGTCATTATAAGCGCTCCCATTAAACGAGTACTGACACCCCATGAAGTAGCCCATACCAATTCCTTCTTTCCCTCTCTGGTAGTATATTGAACATCAAAAGCCTTAGCAAAGTTTTGACCTAAGAAATGTGACGTTCCTGCTTGAAGTGCCTTCCCATCTTGCATTAAGGCTTCTATAGTATAGGTCTCTTCTGCTCCAGCAAACCTCTCTGATTCTGATTTACTCCCCATAATAACAGGCATAGCCATCCAATTTTGAGCAAACTCTGAGTAAACATTTACCATTTTCTCAGACTCTTCAAGCGCCTCCGGCTTCGTGGCATGAGCAGTGTGCCCTTCCTGCCAAAGAAACTCTGTTGTTCTCAAAAAAAGTCTTGTTCTCATCTCCCACCTAACCACATTGGCCCATTGGTTAATGAGTATCGGAAGATCTCTATAAGATTGTATCCAGCCTCTGTAAGTATTCCATATAATCGCCTCTGAAGTAGGTCTTACTATCAATTCTTCTTCCAATTTGGCCTTAGGATCTACAATTAATTTAGTAGAATCATCTGGGTCTGTTTTCAATCTATAATGAGTTACTACAGCGCATTCCTTGGCAAAACCCTCCGCATTCTTCTCTTCAGCTTCAAATAAACTTTTAGGTACGAAGATTGGGAAGTATGCATTTTGGTGCCCTGTTTCTTTGAACATTTTATCCAATTGGTCTCTCATTTTTTCCCAAATAGCAAATCCATATGGTTTTATCACCATACACCCTCTCACTGCTGAGTGTTCAGCAAGATCTGCTCCCGCTACTATCTCATTGTACCATGCAGAATAATCCTCTGCCCTTGAAGTAAGTTTTTTCGCCATCTTTTTTTTGGTATAATTGTTGTCTTAGGACCAGTACGCAAATGTAGCAAATTCAAATGATTCATTATTTTTTTTGCACCGCTCGCTAGACAAATGTAACTTTAGAAACATGAAAAATCCAATTGTACTTCTCTCCTTACTTTTAACATTAATACTGATGTCTTGTCAAACTCAAAACATAAGCAACACAAGTGCTTATGAAGATGACGAAGTTTACTGGCTTAAATCGGACGCGGGTAATGAACAATACACAGAAACTGCAGACTTATATACCGAAGGAGATACGGAGGATGAGTATTATTCAGAGGAGCCTGAAGGGACCACTTATTCTAAAGAGAGTGTATATGAAGATGATTATTATGAGGACGACTATAATACACAAGGGAGCTATGTAACAAATAATTATTACGGTAACTCAGGCATCGGTAATAGCTATCAACCCTATTCTAATAATTACTCCAATTTCAATTCTTACTATGACCCGTTTATGAGTAATTCAATTTACATAGGCTTTGGGAACTCAAATTACAACCACTGGAATAGACCTAATTATTGGGGGTATAACTACAACCCATGGAATTCTTGGGGAACCCCATACTATGGATGGAATTCCTATAATAATGGCTGGGGAAATCCTTACAATAACGGATGGAATTATTATGGAAATTCTTACAATAACGGATGGAATTATTGGGGAAATCCTTATAGTAACGGATGGGGTTCAGGCTACTGTAATTCTAATGGATTTGGTGGATACAATGGCTATTATGATTTAGGAGCTGGACTGTCTAACACGAATTTCGTTTACGGAAGAAGAAGTTCTTTAAGTTCTGTGTCGTCTTCAAATAGCTCATACGGAAATAATGGAGTTTTGAATACAGGAGGGAAATTAGCTGGTTCAAATAATCAAAATGGAGTGAAGCCTTTGACTTTAGAAAAGTCTACAGAAAGAAACGTTAGTTTAAAACCCCGAGATATTTCGAATGGAGATACAGAAAAAGTTAATACAACTCGACCTACCCTATCTAATCCAACAGGAGTAAACACAGAAAGGGTAAACGCGAATAGTTCTGCTAGACCTGGAGCAAACACGTCTAATAGAACAAATTCTCCGAGAACAAGAACGAGACCAAATAAAAGCTCCTCAACCAAACCTAATTTAGGGAATTCAAGAGGAAGTGTAAACTCT
>DDEI01000036.1 GCA_002336675.1 Flavobacteriales bacterium UBA1958
CCAAATCTCAAATCCTCCCTAATTTATCAACATAAGAGCGAAATTCTAACCCAAAAGCCTTTTAAAACAACGGGGTTTAATAGCTTTGTAGCATTAACCTGCAGGAAGAAAAAAATGGCACAAAACAAACGCATCTCAAACGCTCTCATATCGGTATTTGACAAAGAAGGATTAGCTCCTATAGCTAGGAAATTAGCAGAACAAGGAGTAACAATCTACAGTACTGGAGGCACGCAGTCTTACATAGAAGAATTAGGCATTTCAGTAGAGCCCGTAGAAGAATTGACCAGTTACCCTTCTATTCTAGGTGGGCGAGTGAAAACACTTCACCCGAAGGTATTTGGTGGGATTTTGAGCAGACGAGAATTAGCAGAGGACATCGCTCAGTTAGAAGAGTATGCTATTCCAGAATTAGATTTGGTGATAGTAGACCTTTACCCCTTTGAGAAAACAGTAGCTTCAGGAGCAGCCGAACAGGATGTCATAGAAAAAATAGACATTGGCGGGATTTCATTAATTAGAGCTGCTGCCAAAAACTTTAAAGACGTAGTTATAGTTCCTTCTAAAGATGAGTATGGTTTTTTACAAAACATGCTGGATGAATCTGGAGCTCAATCTACTCTGGACCAAAGAAAATTCTTAGCCAAAAGAGCATTCGAAATTTCTAGTCATTATGATTCTGCTATTTTCACTTACTTCGATGGAGAGGAAACTTCTGCATTAAAAATAAGTCAGTCTGAAAAGACTTCTTTGCGGTATGGTGAAAACCCACATCAGAAGGGAGCATTCTTTGGGGATTTAGATCAGTTATTTACTCAGCTACACGGGAAGTCGCTCTCTTACAACAACTTACTAGATGTCGATGCGGCGGTGCAATTGATGGATGAATTCTCAAAAGACAAACCTACATTTGCCATCTTAAAACATACTAATGCTTGTGGTTTAGCAGTGAGGGGCTCTGTAGTTAAAGCCTATGAAGATGCATTAGCAGGAGACCCGGTTTCTGCCTTTGGCGGAGTGCTTATCTGTAACCAAGAAATAGACGCTGCTGCAGCTGAAAAAATCAACACTCTTTTCTGTGAAGTTGTAATCGCTCCTAGCTACGAAGAAACGGCACTAGAAACGTTGAAGTCTAAAAAGAACAGAGTGATTCTTATTCAGAAAGAAGCTGAATTTGCCAATTTCACGGTAAGAACTGCACTGAACGGATATTTATTCCAGGAAAAAGATGAAAGACAAGATTCTATTTCAGAAAGCAAATTAGCGACAGAAAATGATTGTTCATCTCAAGAAAAACTGGATTTAGAATTTGCTGCAAAATTGGTGAAACACACTAAGTCTAATACGGTAGTATTTGCTAAAAACAACCAACTTTGTGCTAGTGGAACTGGACAAACTTCAAGAGTGGACGCGCTGAACCAAGCCATCACTAAAGCGAAGGTATTTGGTTTTGACTTAAACGGAGCTGTAATGGCATCTGATGCCTTTTTCCCATTCCCAGACTGTGTGGAAATAGCGCACAAAGAAGGAGTAAATGCCGTAATTCAGCCTGGAGGAAGTATTAAAGATAAGTTGAGCATCGACTATTGTAACGCTAAGAAAATGGTAATGTACTTCACAGGAACACGCCATTTCAAACACTAAAATCATTAACAAAAATATGTAAATAAAGGATTTACATACACTATTTTAGGCAGTCTTTATCACTAATTTTAGAGAGTAGGACTAACCGAAAAAAAAGATACACGCTTAAAACTGATGGGATTATTCAATTTACTTACTCAAGAGATAGCCATAGATTTAGGTACGGCTAACACACTTATAATTTACAATGGTAAAGTAGTGGTAAACCAGCCTTCTATAGTGGCTGTAGACAGGACCACCCAAAAAGTGGTAGCCATAGGAAGTATGGCTCAACGAATGCATGGAAAGACACATGAAAACATCAAAACGATTAGGCCCCTTAGGGATGGTGTAATAGCTGACTTCAAGTATGCTGAAGAGATGATCAAAGGCATGATTAAGATGATTAGAAAAAAGAAATCACTCTTTGCTCCATCATACAGAATGGTTATTTGTATTCCGTCAGGAATTACAGAAGTAGAAAAAAGAGCAGTAAAAGACAGCGCTGAACACGCTGGAGCTAAGGACGTTTATTTGATTCATGAACCTATGGCAGCTGCCCTAGGTATCGGTATAGATGTAGAAGAGCCTATGGGGAACATGGTAATTGATATAGGGGGAGGAACTTCTGAAATTGCCGTAATCGCCTTAGGTGGAATAGTCACTGATAAGAATATACGTGTGGCTGGGGATGAATTTACCTCAGATATAGAAGAATACATGAGGCGCCAGCATAACATCCTTATAGGAGAGCGCACTGCAGAGCAGATCAAAATAGAGGTTGGCGCTGCAGTAACAGAGCTAGATGATCCACCGGAGGACTATCCTGTGCGAGGACGAGATTTAATGACAGGAATTCCTAAGGAAATTAAAGTTTCCTTTACTGAAATAGCCACTGCCTTAGATAAATCTATAGCTAAGATAGAAGAGGCCATCCTAAGCTGTTTAGAAAACACTCCTCCCGAGCTATCTGCAGATATTTATAAAACCGGTATATACTTAGCTGGAGGAGGAGCTCTTCTTAGAGGACTAGATAAGCGTATTTCTGCTAAGACCAAACTTCCAGTGCACGTATCTGAAGACCCACTTAAGGCTGTGGCTAACGGAACAGGAATAGCTCTTAAAAATCTAGACAGATTCCAATTCTTGATGAAGGATTAAAGCTAAAAAGGTATAAACCATGAAGAATTTAGTAGAACTGATATCCAAGTTCAAAAACTTTATTATCTACATCTTCTTCTCTATATTTAGTCTTTATCTACTTTTTTCTAACGGGTTTTACCACCAGAATAGTTTCCTTAATTCTTCTAGCGCATTTATGGGTGGTGTTTATGAAAGAACATCATCTCTTAGTGATTACTTGGCATTAGAAGGAAGAAATAAAGAACTCAGAATAGAACTAGCTCTTTCTAAAATGAAGCTCTCCGAAAACTCATTGGATTTAGACGACAGCACCATGGAAGTAGCAGACTCTTTAACCGCGTTGCGTTTCTCCTATCGGCCAGCCAAGGTAATCAACAAAACTACGGGCTACAATAAAAACCACATAACCATTAACAAGGGTTCTACCAGTGGTGTTAAATTAGATGACGGAGTAATTTCAATGGGAAATGGACTAGTGGGAAGAGTATCTAAAGTATCAAAACATTTTAGCCTAGTTACTCCCATTATCAATGCTGAATTTGCGCTAAAGGTTAGTCTTAAAAAAAATAATGTAGATGGTCTTCTCCAATGGGACGGGGACCACATCAGCTATGCACAAGTAAATGAAATAGGAAAACGTATAAATGTACAACTCGGCGATACCTTGGTGACTAGTGGCTCATCTGCATACCTCCCAAGAGGTGTGGATGTCGGCTTTGTTACTCAAATAGAGCCCATGGGTGATGTACTAGATATAACAATAGAGTTAAAGACAGATTTCACTAAAGTGCTAGATGTAATGGTAATATCTAATGTATTTAGATTAGAGCAACAACAATTAGAATCTAACCAAAACCCCGAAGGAGTTTAATGTCTATAATCATTAGAAATATCATTCGCTTTTTTCTACTGTTGCTTGTGCAGGTGTTAATCCTGAATAATTTGGAGAACTTAGGAGTAGCTAATTCATTTATCCTACCTCAGATATACATCTTATTTATACTGTTACTCCCTTTCGAAACTCCGACTTGGATTTCTATCTGCTTAGGATTTCTAATAGGTTTACTCGTAGATTTCAGCATAGACACAGAAGGACTTCATGCGTTTGCTTCGACAAGCATCGCCTACTTTAAACCAAGATTAACTCAGTCTCTGAGCCCCAGAGATGGTTACGACTTTAATAGCGAACCTACCTTAAGAGACCAAGGTTTGAACTGGTTTTTAGTCTATGGCTCTATCCTTATCTTTATCCATCATTTCTTTCTTTTCTTCTTAGAAAAACTCGCATGGAGTAATTTCTTCGGCACCTTACTTACTATAGTTTTAAGCGCGGCGTTCAGTCTTATACTCGCCCTGATTTATCAGTTCACAGTATATCAAAAGAAACGATAGAATGAACAGTTTACAGAACAGACGTTATGCCATTCTTGGACTTATCTTTTTTATCATTATCACCTTTGCTGTGAAATTATTCACCCTGCAAATCACAAATGATAAATGGGTAGAGCGCGCTACTTCCCTTACAGAAAATGAGCTAGTTATTCAGCCATCGAGAGGAGAGATTTACGATAGAAATGGGAGAATACTCGTAGCCAACACACCTATCTATGACATTAGAGTAATCCCCGAGCGAATACAAAATCTAGATACCCTGCGTCTGCTCGAGCTTCTGGAAATAAAAAAAGAAGCACTAGGAAAAGTACTTGACAGGGCTAGATCTAGAAGAGAAATGTTCAACCCACATACCGTGGCCAAGCATGTAGACCAAGCGGACTATTTTAATATATCAGAAGAGTTGAGTGATTTTCCCGGATTCTTCGCAGTAAGAAGAACACTGCGGAATTATCCGGATAGCACTGCTGCTCTGGTACTAGGTAATTTTGGTGAAATAAACAGAAAAGAACTGAACGCTGATAGCGGTTCGTTTTATCAATTAGGAGATTATGTAGGAAAAGGTGGACTGGAAAAATCCTATGAAAAATTACTACGTGGAGTTAAAGGAAAGCAGGCTATTTACGTGAACAATTTCAACAAAGTAGTAGGAAAAGCCAATAGCAGAGACAACATAGAGCCTTTAGCGGGGAATGACTTAATAAGTACGCTAGACAGTGAATTACAAGCATTCGGCGAAAAACTTATGGTCAATAAAAGAGGTTCTATTATAGCCATCGAACCTTCTACTGGTGAAATTCTAGCCTTGGTTAGCGCTCCGACATACGACCCTAACTCACTGGTAGGAAGAAAGAGAAGTGCTGGATATAGCAAACTCAGCAAAGACACATTAAAACCGCTATTCAACAGAGCGCTAAATGGACTTTACCGACCAGGTTCTATTTTTAAAATGATTCAAAGTCTCATTGCACTAGAGGAAGGAATAATTACTCCGCAAACTAGAGTAAGATGTAATAGAGGAATCATCGGGTGCCATGGTCCTCACACTAATGATAATTTAGAAAATGCTATCAAGCATTCCTGCAACCCTTATTTCCGTCAAGTAATGAGAAAAATGGTGCTACAAGGCACACAAGACAATCAATTTACTGATTTGAAATCTGGAGTTCAATGGTGGCATGAGCGAATAAAAAGATTTGGCCTGCATACCAGGTTTACCTCTGATGTGCCAAATATCAAGAGAGGTACAGTTCCAGACACTGCGTTTTATAACCGCTGGTACCCAAATGCGACATGGACTTACAGCATGATTTATTCTGTAAGTATAGGTGAAGGTGAGCTACAAGTAAATCCTCTACAAATGGCCAATCTTAGCGCTATTATAGCCAATAAAGGATGGTACATAACTCCTCATTTATTGAAAAAGGTAATAGATGGCCCAGAACTGCCTGAAGATTTCACAAAGAAGCAGGATGTAGATGTAAAGCCAAAGCATTTCGAAGTGGTGCGCAATGCTATGGAACGTGTAATAAACGAGCCCGGAGGTACTGCCGTAAGCGCTGACCTCAGCCATTTAGGAATTACTGTATGTGGTAAAACAGGAACAGTTCAGAACGAATCACCTATTGAAGACCATTCTGTATTTATATGTTTCGCTCCTAAGGAAGACCCAAAAATAGCACTAGCCGTTTATGTGGAAAATGCTGGATTCGGTGGAACATGGGCAGCTCCTATTTCTGCTCTTATGATAGAAAAATATTTAACAAGAGAGATTTCTGATAATCTTAAAGTCAAACGAATTTTAGAAGCAGATTTCAGAGGAATATATGGCAATTAGAAAACAAAATAGAGTCGACTGGAGTATCGCTATTACCTGGCTGGTGCTCTGCCTAATAGGCTGGATTACTATTTACTCTGCGGCATATAACGCTGACTATGATTCTATCTTTAGCTTTAACATGAGCTACGGCAAACAGTTCATTTGGATTTGTATAAGTGCACTTCTTGGAGGTGTTATTCTTCTTACGGATTCTACGCTTATAAGAAATGCAAGTTTACCCGTTTACGGAATCGTAGTATTGATGCTTCTTTTAGTTCTATTCATGGGTACTGTAAGAGGTGGAGCTCGGTCCTGGTTCGGAATAGGAAGTTTTGGGATTCAGCCTTCTGAATTCTCAAAGGTGGCTATAGCACTCCTCTTAGCTCACTTTTTAGGCGAGGGAAAGGAGCCACTAAAAAACATAAGGCATAGATTAATAGCCTTAGGAATTCTAGCCATTCCTGCTGGCTTAATTCTGCTGCAGCCTGATACCGGAACAGTACTTATCTTATTTGCTTTTATCTTAGTAATGTATAGAGAGGGACTCTCTGGCACACCACTGATCATAGGAATCTGTTCTATAATTATAGCTGTGATGTCTATTATAATTAACTCTGAAACGTATAGTCTTCCGTTTGGTCCTGCAGAATTTTCAGGACAAACATTACTTATTACCTTATTCCTCACACTAGGTGTCATAGCGTTTTTTATGGTACGAAAACTAGCATTCCCGCGCTCAAGAAAAAAATTATTGCGGCTAACAGCTATCATTACCATAAGCATAGTAGGATTTATTAGCAGTGTGAATTTCATTATTAATGATGTAATGAAGCCCTACCAAAGAAATAGAGTTTATATTCTGCTCCAGCTTCCTGTAGATGATGACCCATGGGCAGACTGGAATATAAAAAACAGCAAAACTGCCATAGGAAACGGAGGATTATTGGGTCAAGGATACAGAGAAGGAGCAATAACTAAATTTAGATTCGTTCCAGAACAAAACACGGATTTTATCTTCTGTACCATAGGTGAAGAATGGGGATATTTAGGTTCACTAACTGTACTGGCCTTGTTTACGTTTCTAATTTTTAGACTTATTATAATGGCGGAGAGGCAGCGGTCGGTCTTCAGCCGAATTTTCGGCTATTCGGTGGCTTGTATTCTCTTTATGCACGTATTTATAAATATCGGAATGGTCATAGGTTTGGCTCCTGTTATAGGAATCCCTCTACCATTTTTTAGCTACGGTGGCTCTTCCATGATGGCCTTTACCGTTATGCTGTTCGTATTTATCAAGTTAGATTCTGACAGACTAATTGCTCTTAGATAAGGCTTGCACCCTTTTTTTCCTTTAGCCCCGTTCTAAAAACGTGAACATCACTAGGTATTATACATGTATTTTTGATTAAAACTTTAGTGATGAAACCAATTCTTATTATTCTAGGTATACTTATCGCGGGCGTTTTACTCGTCCAACTCTACGCGATGAAAAGTCAAAAAGATATTGAAGTATATTCATACACTTTAGTTAAGGCTTATGATGATTTCGAGGTTCGTGAATATGAATCGAGCTTATTTACCTCTGTTAAACTGCCAACTAATGACTTCAAAGAAGCTTCTAGTAAAGGGTTTTCTGTACTAGCAGGATACATTTTTGGGGGAAATGATAAAGAACAACAGATAGCTATGACCTCCCCTGTTTCTATGTCACTAGAAGACTCTATGACAATGATGTTTATGGTACCGAAAGAATTAAGAAGAGACGAGCTACCTTTGCCTAACTCTAACGAGATATCTTTCAAAGAGGAGCCAGCTAGAACCATAGCGGCCATAACTTTTGGCGGATGGTCAGACTCAAATAAAATAGAATCTTACAAGCAGAAACTTATTTCTGCTTTAGACAAAGAAGGTCTAAGTTATACAGATAAATTCTTCTTTCTTGGATATAATGCTCCATACGAAATGACCAATAGAAGAAACGAGGTAATCGTCGAATTGGATTAAGGGTTGGTTAAATTTGGTGAGTAAGACATATGTACTTCTAAGCAAAGAGTAAACCAAGTTAGGCAGGGTATTTTTTTTTTAAAATCACCAATTATTCTTTAATTATTTGTTTCGTAATCTCCCCCCAAGAAGTCATTACACTCAAAAAGTAAGTACCTGCGGCGAAATCTGTCAATGCTATGGAAGTTGTGGTAAATGTCTTTAGAGATTGACCTAGGGTATTATATAAAACAGCTTTATCAAGGTGATTTCCCTCTTGTAATTGTATGGTTAATAGTTCTTTTGTTGGATTTGGATATAGGCTCATTTCTATTAGCGATACTTCATTAACCACCGAGGAAGGGTTTGTTTGGTATACTCTCACATAATCGATTTCCATAGCATCTTGAGTAAAGGAATTGGTAATAGATTCCTGAATAGCGAAGTTCAAAAGAATGTATTGCGGAGCGTAAAAAGGCCATGTGTCACCATTCTGAACCTCTGGATTATAAGTATAGTGAGTTATTCCATCTACGCTAAATTTTATTCTATCTGAATTCCAATCCATTTCGTACACATGAAATTCTGAAGAAGTATTGGTTAAATACTGTCCTCCGTGATTAACAGTAGCTCCAGAGCTAGAAGGAGTGTGCATAGCACTCTGCACATAGTTTTGGTTGGAACCCCAATGCTCCATTATATCCACTTCACCGCACGCTGGCCATGGAGTGGTCCCGTATCCTTGAGTTTGCCAATAAGCACCGTTCTCAGTAATGTTTTGACCTAACATCCATATAGCAGGCCATGTGCCTATTCCACTCGGTAGCTTGGCTCTTACTTCTACCTTTCCGTAGGTGAAGGCAAATTTAGAATTTAGTCTAGCAGAGGTATATTGCTTGGTAATGCCCTGATCTGAGAATGTCTCATTAATGGCTACTACATTTAAATTTCCATCACTAACGAACGAGTTTTCTACTCGGTCAGTGTAATGCTGCTGCTCATTATTATACCAACTTCCAATATTAGGCATCTGCGTCTGGTGAAACCAATTTAATTCATTAATAGCTCCTGATCCTTCAAATTCATCAGACCACACCAGGTAATCAAATACAGGCGGAGTACTTATCGTTTCATAAAACAGGACGTCATCTAGATAGGCTAGGACTAAATCATTATTATTCTCTCCGTTTACCTGAATCACTATTCTATTAAAATCTGTTCTTTCAATGGGCGGAAGAGAGGATGCATCAAAGTTATTGAAGTTATTGTTTTCAAAATCGAAAGTAACCTCTTGCCACTGGTCTAGCTGTATTGGTTTTATTATTTCACTTTGAGTGATCCATGGCTCAGCGATAGATCCATCTTGGAGTTTAAGAGAAACTTGATTAGGTGATCCTCCAGTTATTCCGCTAGAAGGAATATAAATATTTAATCTAAATGTGTTTTTGGTAGTGAAGTCAAAATTGCTGCCCACATCAAATCTCACATTGGCATATTGCCCTCCTGTGTCATTATACTCCAACACTGTGGCCGAAGTGTTTATTCCCTGCTGAAATGGATTGGTGAAATTAATATTCATCTCACAGTCATCACCAAACCAAGTGGTAATGGTTCCATTTTCTTCAAAATCATCTTGCACATCCTGGGCTATCCCCAAAGTGGCGGACAATATGACTAAAACTGATGAAAGAGAGAGGCGTAGAGTTTGTATATTTAACATAGTGTTAAATATACACTTAATCTCTTCAGCAGCTCACAATAATGATTTCACTTTTGTATCTCTACCGATTTAATTCTTTTGGGGTTCGGGCTTAGCGACTTTTACTTGCGTTACAACCCTCTTTAACTCTGCGCTTTTTTTAAACGCTAGAGTACTTTTAACATTGAAAGTAGAAAAGCTAAAAGGCTAATAAAGATTGAGTTTCTCCACAACTGATCCGAATTCTGTTTTAAACTGGAACAAATAAATTCCGTTATCAAGTTCCCCCACATCTATCCTCGAATTCGAAATAGAATCAATCGTTTTTACCAACTGACCTTGAAGATTTATAATAGTAAGTGAGCTAAGCTCTACTGCATGATGCACAATTATACTTCTAGAAACCTCATCGAAGTAAACTTTCCAAACCTTGACTTCTTCACTGATAGACAATGGTTCGCATTCTTGCACTTTCTCATAGAGTTCGCCTTCTACACTTGATGTGCTCATCCGTTCTATAATTCTGCCTGGACAAATTTTGTACACCACAGGATAAAACGTAACATTATAGTCCGCAAATACTTCTCTGTCTGTACCCTCTACATTAAACTGAGGGTAAGGTGTTCCCTCCA
>DDEI01000003.1:0-12331 GCA_002336675.1 Flavobacteriales bacterium UBA1958
AGATACATCGGGAATTACTCTTCAGGGAAAATGGGATTTGCAATAGCAGAGGAGCTTTCCAACCAAGGTGCTCAAGTCACTCTAGTCTCGGGCCCTTCCGCTCTACAAACCACAAATCAAAAAATCAAATTAATTAAAGTAACCTCTGCGCTAGAAATGATGGAAGCGTGTAAAAACGCTTTCCCTGCTGTAAATATTACTGTAATGGCTGCAGCTGTGTCAGATTACAGACCACTTGTTACAGCAGACTCTAAAATAAAAAGAGAAAAAAAAGGAGCATTTAGCATAGAGTTAATCCCTAATCCTGATATCATAAAGGCTCTAGGCTCTACAAAAACTGATAGTCAGTATTTATTAGGTTTCGCGTTAGAAACTGATAATGCAAAGGAAAATGCGAAAAATAAAATAATATCTAAAAATTTAGACGCTATAGTGCTTAACAGTTTAGAAGATAAAGGAGCGGGATTCGGTGTGGATACAAATAAAATTTCCATTATCGATTCTGACAATAAAATAACTAGATTTGAGTTGAAATCTAAGGCTGATGTAGCTTCAGACATAGTCGATTTTATAATAACCCAAACATCTAAATGAATAAACTAGTAATCATTTTATTAGCCCTTATGCTAACACGCACGGCGGCTAGTTCTCAGGAGTTGCTATGTGAGGTAAGCGTGCTTTCTCCAAAAGCTCAAGAAGAAAACGTAGCAGTCTATGATATTCTCAAGAGCAGCATAGAAGAGTTCATGAATAGCAGAAAATGGACAGATGATGATTATGAATTCTACGAACGAATTGAATGTAATATTCAAATCACCATAGACAATGCGATTTCCCAAACTCAGTTTGACGCTAGTATTCAAATTCAAAGTAGCCGTCCTGTATATAACTCAGATTATAAAACTCCAGTTTTTATAGCTAACGACAATGACTTTAGTTTCAGCTTTCAGCCAAACACTCTTATTCAATTTAGTACGGACCAACATAGAGATAACTTATCTTCTGTTTTAGGTTTCTATGCTTACTACATCTTAGGGATGGATTATGACTCTTATTCACCTTTAGGAGGTACAGACAACTTTCTAAAAGCCCAGCAAGTAGTTTCCAACTGCCAAAACGCTGGTGAATCAGGATGGAGGCCTTCCGAGAACAACAGGAATAGGTACTGGTTAGTGGAGAACATCTTGAGTCAAACTTTTGCACCGCTAAGAGATATTAATTACACCTATCACAGACAAGGGTTCGATTTAATGTACAGCTCTGCAGATGCTATTCGAACTGGGATAGTAGACGATCTCAATACGTTGAAATCTATTCACCAAATCAAACCCTCTAGCTATAATATGCAATTATTCTTTATAGCTAAATCGGATGAGATTTTAAACATTTACAAAAATTCTTCGGAAGATGAAAAGCGAAGGGTTAGAGACCTTTTAATGGTCATAGACCCAGGAAATATCCCCAAATACGAAAGGCTCCGCTAATGCTAACTAAACTTTCTGTAGATAATTACGCTTTAATAGATAGACTTGAAGTTAATCTAGATTCTGGATTTAATGTCATTACCGGGGAGACCGGTTCTGGTAAGTCACTTCTACTAGGAGCTTTAGGACTATTACTTGGCCAGAATGCAGATTTCTCTAAAATAGGTACAGCAAATAAAAAGTGTATTTCTGAGGGCATTTTTGACGTTTCGAACTATGGCTTAGAGCCTTTTTTCGAGGAGCATGATATCGATTTCGAGCCTTTTACTATCATTAGAAGAGAGCTCTTAAAATCAGGGAAATCACGCGCATTTATTAATGATACTCCAGTTAAGCTGAATGTGTTAAAACAACTTTCCTCTGAGCTAATAGATATTCATTCTCAGCACGAAAATTCCAAAATTCATACTCAAGATTTTTTATTTGACATATTAGACACATTTTCTGGAGCCTCCGAACAACTAAATTCTTTTAGATCTCAGCTCAAGGGACATAAGTCCTTAAATAAAGACTTAGCTGAGCTAAAGAGTAAAGAGATTCAACTTAAACAGGATAAAGATTACTACGAGTTTCAACTAAAAGAATTGTCTGAAATAGATTTAGAAAATATTCACCTCTCAGATTTAGAAGACGAACTTAACCTACTCGTAAATGCTGAAGAAATAAGAAAACAGGTACACATCTCTGCTGAAGCACTAAGCAACGATAATAATGGAAGTTTAGAGTCGCTTAAGCTAGCCTCTGACTCTTTAGAGTCTGTGAAATTTCTTGATGAAGAATTAAACTTGCTAAAAGACAGAGTCCTGTCACTTAAACTCGAGCTTGAAGATCTAGCGTACGAGGTTAGAAACAAGTCGGATAAAATCACTCCAGACGAAGAACGTATGGCACAGGTGAATGATCTATTGAATAGCGTAAATACGCTTCTTTTAAAACATAGAACCTCTTCTATCGGAGAGCTCTTGGAAAAAAAAGAGAGCTTTTCAATTTTATTAAATCAAGCAGAAAACTTCGATAATGAGATAGAGGATTTACAAAACAAGATCAGTAAGAGCGATAAAAGTCTTACTAGATTGAGCGATAAAATCCAAATAAAGAGAATTTCTAAAAAAAGTGAATTAGAAGAATTTGTAAACGCTGGACTTAAAGAATTATCTATGCCTCAAGCATTGTTCAAAGTAGATCTTCCGGTATCGGAAAAGTATAACCACTATGGACAAACCTCTATTCAGTTTTTAGTAAGCACCAATAAAGGAACTGCGCTATCCCCTATCTCTAAGGTAGCTTCTGGTGGAGAGATCAGTAGAGTGATGTTTTTAATCAAGGCAGCTGTGGCATCTAAAAAAAGCATAAAAACACTTGTCTTGGATGAAATAGACACTGGGATAAGTGGTGAAGTCGCGAGCAAACTTGCCGGACTAATCAAAGGAATGAGCGATCAGTCTCAGATATTAGTCGTAAGTCATTTAGCTCAAATGGCTAGCAGAGCCAATGCACATTTCAAAGTTTCTAAGCAGGAAAACGAGATTACTACAGTTACGTTATTAGAAAGATTGCACCGCCAAGAAGATGTACTAAATGAATTAGCCCAGATGCTTAGCGGCACTAAAATTACTGACGCGGCTCTTAAGAATGCCGCTAGTTTATTATCAGAATAATAAATCGAATCCTACAGAAGGTAAAAATGGAAGTTGGTCTACTCTTTCATTAGTCAATCTATTTAAATAAAAGACGTTGTCTCTGCTGTAAACATTAGTCGCTCCTCCTGTGATTTCAATCTTAATATTTTCTAAATCGATAGTCTTTTTAATTCCGATATCTAGCCTGTGGTAATCAGAAAGCCTACCTCCATTTAAATCAGAATATAAAATTCCATAATCACCATTAAGAGTGTAATAATCTCCGGCTACACCGCCATCTGTAGAGGGCTCTTCTATATACCCCCTAGTTTGAGTAAACGGAAATCCTGAACCGTAATTCCATCTTAAACTAGCCTCCCATGTTTTCTTTTTTCCTAAGGTACGAGTAGCCACGAAATTAATATTATGCCTTCTATCAAATATGGTAGAATACTCCTGAATGCCATCCCATCTGGTTACTTTACCTAGAGAATATACAAAGTATAGGTAAGTAGACTTTTCGCTGTATTTAAGTACTAAATCTGCTCCTCTAGCTAACCCAGTTTCTATTAAGAAATCTTGTCTTAAATAATCAGGTTGATCCTGATTTTCTGGAGTATCTTCAAATATTTTATTACGGTTAATGCTTGTCAACTGATTGAAATTCTTGACATAACCTTCAATGTTTAAATTTAATTTTTCTGTAATATCAAACTCAAAACCAAGCATTAAATGACTTGCCTTCTGAAGCGCATTTTTAACTTCTACTAAATCACCATCTTTATTTACAAATTCATCTTGAATTTCATCAGGTGCTGTTAAAAATCCATAGAACAAGTTTACTACGTCCCTGTCTGAATTTCCACTAATAATATTCTGAGAATATAAACCTGCAGCTGCTTTAATTCTGAACACCTCTGATGGCTTAACTTTCACTCCTAACCTAGGCTCTAACCTTCCCCCGCTTACTGCTGAGTAATACTGAAATCTTAATCCTGGTTCGATGATTATCCTATCCCATTGTTTTTTGTACTTTACGTAAAGTCCTGCTTCAGTAGTGTTTTCGGTTTGTCCTATTCCTATTCCTTGATCATTAAAAGTATTAAACTCAGTTTGAAGCGTTTGAATCTGAACACCATAATTTATATTGTCATCACCTAAAATATACTTAAAGTCTAGTCCAAAATTAGAACCGCCTATAGAACTGCTTCTTTGCGCATCCAATTCGTCTTCCTTTAGTTCGATTGAATAATCCGAGAAGGAGAAAAATCCATTTATTAGTACGGTAGAAGTTTGGGGAGAAACTACAAAATTAGCTCCTGCACCATTATTCTGCCAGTTAAAATCACTGATAGCTTTATACCTCACGTCATCATTAAAACTAAACCCATATGCGCTAAACTTACTCCCTGAGGAACCACTAAATGTAAGCTTTCCATAAAGATCTAAGAAATTGAACGGCAAACCTTCTTCATCTATATAATCATACAACACCTTACTTGACTCCTGTAAATAGGATCTTTTAGCAGTAAGTAGATAAGTTATAGCACCACCATTTTCAGAACTCTTTTTTATAGGGCCTTGCAATACCGCTTTAGCTCCGAAAGGATTTATCGCTATTCTTCCTTTATGTTCATTCTTATTTCCATCAATAGTCTTTACATCCATCACAGAACTAACTCTTCCTCCGAAATTGGCATTGAATCCTCCAGTGTAAACATCTGCAGTTCTAATAATATCTGTTTCAAATACAGAAAACAAACCAATAGAGTGAAAAGGATTATACACTACCATTCCATCTAATAGCACCTTGTTTTGAATAGGGCTTCCTCCCCTAATGTATAATTGTCCACCTTGATCACCTGTGAAGGTAACTCCAGGAATTACTTGTAAATACTGGGCTATGTCTGGCGCTCCTCCAATACTTGGTAGTCTGGATATTTCCTTGGGAGTCACCGTTTCTATTCCTATACGGACTTCACTTTTTTGATCATTTAACTCCCCAAACACATCTGCTCCCTTTAAGTTAATAGAATCTTCAGCAAGTCTCTTGTTAATCATTTTCACATCCCTACCTGCAACCGATACCGACTCTATAACTTCCAAAAATCCAACCATAGAAAAAACAACCTGATAGTTTCCCTCTATCATCTTAGTCAATGAATAGTATCCGTCTATGTTAGACGTGGTTGAATACTGCCCATTAGAAGTATAAATATTCACTCCTATGAGTGGTTCTCCAGTCTCTTTATCATATAAGAATCCTTTGACAGCTGCGTTTTGTGCGTAGAAAGCACAACTAACTAATAAAAATGAAAGTAGAAGAATACTCTGCTTGAAAAATGACATTAGATGTGGTTTTTTTTCGATGTGGCAAATGTAAATAAACACAAGTCCTAGATGCGTTAAAAACATATAAACTTAACACCTCTTAGCATATAAAAATAAGATCATCTTGATAAAAAACTGGCATAAACATCATATCTAGATAAGCCGAAGACTCCTCTTTTTTATTATAACACAACTCTTCACCAAATTTCTGTGACAACTGGAACGATTAATGGACAGTTCTCAATCTTCGTAGCAAACTTCAAAACAACCTTCTGCTTCCATAAAGCTCTCGTTCGCTCCGGTTGGAATTTAGATGGCAAGCGCTCTGACTTCAAAACCATTTGAATATTTGCACATCCACAATCAATAAACTGGATATTCCTCTGAATGATAAGGAAAACGATTACTTTAGGCATCAAATTTGGTACACTCAAATAAAATCAATTAGAATGAATAACTACCTGCTCCTTTTAGTCGTGTCTCTTGTATACATGACACCCCTTTTTAGCCAATCGGATAAAGATTATGATGATTTGTTAGAGCTATTAGTAGACGAAAAATATGAGAAACTTGTCTACAAGTCTGAATCATATTTTCTAAACGATAAGTACTCAAAAGACCCTCTACCCTATTTATATTATAGCATGGGACATTACAGATTCACTCAAGATGAAGAGTTATCTACTAAATATCCTAAGGCATTTAAAGAAGCGATGAAATTTGCTGGGAAGTTCGTAAAAAAAGATAAAGAGTCTTTATATTTAGATGAAGCTGAAGATTACTTCGGTGAGCTAAGAGCTATGGGCATGGAGAATGCAGAAAACCAAATAATCAACGAAAAATACACAAAGGCTAAAGGAATGTATAAGTACATGTGCAATTTAGACAAGGAAGATCCTGGTGCAAAAATTTACATGTCATACACTATGTTTAAGATGAGGTCTTTAAGAGAAGCCCAGTCATTTTTAGAAGATGCGATTACTATTTTGGAAAATAGGTCTATAGAGGAGTTAACCTCTGAACAAAAGACACTTTTAAAAAACGCCATTATAGTTATGACGGAATGGGAAGGAAATAGTGAATACCGAAGTCAAATAAGTCTACTTCTACAAAAATCTAAACCCTCTTTCTCTGGACAAAAAGATTTTGATAGAGCTTACGATTCCTTCATGTAAGAATCATCAACAGTAAAAGAAAAAACAAGTATGATCAAAAACATCCTTACCGTCTTTATCATATCATTCGCATTTCAACTATACTCGCAAGGGACACCCTCGACATATAAAGACGCTGCCCCTCTACTTAAGACCTACTTTCAGGATACAGCAGTGCATAATCGGTTGAAAAAATTTTATCGAAATCTTGAAACTTGCAGAGATCCCAAAACTGCGGATTGGTTAATCACAGAACAAGCCAAACTCTGCAGACTTCTTACAAGCTCATTTGATCTGGGCTTTGATCCTGGCACAGACAAAACAAGAAGCACTGCTTATGAGACCTATCAAAAGTTAAATACAGCGCTACCAAGCTTCTCTTTTCATGAAGGCGTTGGAGACTTCGCAACAGTTGTCCATGCTAACTTCACCCCAATTCTTGAGGCATCGCAACTTAATCGATCCTCTATAGACGACCAAGGGCTCAAAATTATAATAGATGCATGGGGTACAACTAGATTTGATTACCCCAACTATTCTGTCTTGGTATGCTGTGACTGTCCAGGACAAAGCGAATTGGGATCTGGTCTGCATAGCAAACTTCTTATTGCGATCGAGGGCTTTAAATTGGATTCTGATTTATTTACTGAAGCCTTAGAAGAAATACGCCTAGGTGTAAAACAGGATGTTTTGTACAACGCACGATTCACGAGATCAAAACAAGCCATTCTTACTGAGCTACAATATATTGGCCCTCTCCTTAAACTTACTGAAGCGGAAACAATTGTATACAAGAATAAGAAGGTGTTTGTCGAAGAAGCAACGGAAGATGAGCTCCATGCTTTAGGCGGTTAATAAAAAACAATTGATTTACTGGGGATGCCACTAGATATTTAATGCCTTCTTCACCCCTAATAAAGCTGGTTCTTTAGTTACGTTATAGAACGGTATGAGCTCTGCACCAAATGACCTAAAATATCTTTCTACTCCAGGAATCATACTTCCTTCAAAATCTATAAGTTCAAGGTTAGTTTCTAACTCATTAGAGATTAGTTCATATAACGAAGCTGTTCCTAAAGAAAGACCTTCTGTCTTTTCTACTCCCCCGAATAAGTATACTAACGTATCTCCAACTCTCACTCCGCAAGAAACTCCTGCTCCTTGCTTCACTTCTGCCTTTACCACAGAGAAGGTCTCTAAGGTTTTTAACACCTCTAATAATTTCTTGAAATAATCTGACTCTGTTTGTTTTCTGCCTTGCAAAGAGCTGTTCTCCAATAAAGCAGTTGCTTGACTGTCCAATTTTCGATGAATAGAAATCTTTTTATATTTCAAAGCCTTAATAGAGCTTTTAAGTCCTTTGCTCGCATTATTTAACTCGTTAAATTCCGTTGTTCTCAACCTGTAGGTATAACGCACTTTACATACAAAACCCTCCCAGTAAAAAGGCTGCATATCTATACATTCTGGCGGAAAAGAAATATTAACCCAGTTATAAGTTCCTAAAAAATCTGCTAAGGACTTTAATATCTTTTTCTGATAACTATTCTGATAGTAAAGGTTCTTCCCTTGGCTGTCTATCCAAAGTCCACAGTTTTGGAAAAATGGAGGATTACTTAAATGGAGCATCCCTTTTCGTTTACTAAAGAATAAACAAAAAGCCCCTAAGAGCTTCTCTGCGGATTCATCTCTGATAGAAAAGTATTTATAATTAGAATCAACTTTACTCCAATCCGATATATAACAGACATTAAATGCCTCTAGCTTAGGTAAGCTCTGAGTCAGTTTGCTGTGTGTTATTTCCTCTATAATTAGCACGTTAAATTTTCTTGTAAAATTCAAGCAGCTTTTTTTCCTCGTTCTGCCAGTTATAAATTCCCTTCACTTTTTTTAGATTCGAAGTAAACTCCGATTTATCTATTTTACTAAGCTCCAAAACAGCCTGTCTCCATGATTCAGGTGTTTCTTCTTTTACTGCCATTCCTATTCCATTCCCCTCTACGAAATTTCTACAATCTTCTAAGGCATTTACTAATATCGGAATTTCCGCCTGAACATATTCAAAAAGCTTATTCGGCATACAATAATAATAACTAAGACATATATTCTCCACAGAAATCAGCCCGTAATCAGCCGAAGATGTATAAGTAACCACCTCATCATAAGGAACTGCTGACACGAAGTGAATGTTCTCATATTCTTTAGAAGCAAGCTTTATTTTTTCTTCAAAGACTCCATATCCCATAAAGGCTATATGGAATTCATTAAGCTCTATAAACACATTGAGCAAGGTCTCTATCCCTCTTCCTTTCATTAATCCACCCTGATAAATATAAAGTTTATCTTCAGGGAGTAGGTTTAGCTTCTCTTTGAGCACGTTAGATTTTACATAAGCTGAAATATGGGGAGTATTTAATATAATTTCTGTCTGGCTATCTGAAGTCCCGTATTTCGTTTTGTAATAGTTTTTTATTCCTTCACTTACATGTATAACAAAACTCTTTTTAATGAACCATTTTTCGACCTTAAGTACTAAAGACCTTTCTAAACTAGTCACCCCATTCCTCTCACTTTCCAACTCATGGCAGTCATAAACGAGCTTTAACTTTCTATTAAAAAACCGAGCGATAACACCTACCATAAAAGGCTTAAAATCATTGCAATGCCATATATCAGCATTTCTATATCCCAATATAATTCTAAAAATGAACTCCAGATACTTTATACTTCCAAATAGTTTATTTCCACTAGGCAACTTACTACTCTTTAATTTTAAACGCGTCACGTTTATTTCACCCTGCGTTTCTAACTCTGACACATCACCATAGCACAAAGCTAGGATAGTCACTTCATAACCATTCTCAGCTAAAGAAGTAGCCATTTTAAAAACTCTATTATCGTTTTTATAATTACTAAACAGTAGAGAGACAACTTTTTTACTCATTCACTCCAAGTTTTGAGGATGAAAGCACAAAGTAAACCATTGCTCCTAAATTAATTAAAAAGAAAAGTATTTTTCCTAAGACAAACCACTGTAAGGTTTCCCATTCTGAATATCCATTGAAAAATCCGAAACAAATACTTGAAACTACTATTACTAGATGAAGCGAATCTAAAAACAGCATCTGTTTTTGTTTCTTGAGACGATAATTAATAAAAGCCAAGCAGGAAGTAACAAAGTTCAACCCGAACCAGAAAATAAGCAGCTTTATAAAACCTCCTAATTCTCCCCACTTATCCCCTAACATGAAAGTGTAAAAAGAATTGGGAACCAGCATAACTACCACTGCCATTAGACCAGCTAAACCAACCAACCTGAAAAAAAACTTAAAAAATAGACGCCTAATAGCCTGTTTGTCTTTCATCGCTGAAATGTGCTGATAAAAAACTTGAGCGAAAGACTGAGAAAAAATATTCAGCGGCCCCAGAACGAGTCTTCTACTAAGAGCGAAAAAACCTATACTCCACAACCCAAAGAAATACGTAAAAAGGAATATGTGAGCCCATGCAGCTAATTTGGCTAAAAAGCTCCCCCACACGCTAAACCTATAATATTCACTATAATCCTTAGCAGCTGCAGTCATCTCTGAATTAGAGACTTCTTTTATTTTAAAGTTAGGACCCAGTGTTCTAAAGAAAACTAGAATAGAAGCAAGCCTTCCTAGTAAATTCCCGAAAATCAATCCTCCAGGAGTTAAACCTAACCATCCAAAAGAGATTTTACTTAGTTCATTAGTCGCGTTAAAAGTTACCTTAGATAAACTAGACGATTTATATAACTTATTCCTATGATGCCAGTAAACCATCACCTGAAACACTCCGAATAACAAAAGGTTTAAAGGAATAAAATAAAGGTAGAAACCCAATTCTTCGTTTTGGAATAATTCCGCTATCCGAGAATTAAATAAGACAAAAATCAGGAGACATAACAGTGATACGATTAAAGTGGTTCTTAAACACCATTTGACTAGAGATAAGGCCTTAACATCAGTATCAGCCTGAACTATGGCCAGCTCCATTTTAAAAGTAGAAAATACACTAAGCACGCTTAGTATCATTGCATAATGCTCCAGCGTGGTGAAGTTTTCTGGAGAATAAAGCCGCGTGACTATAAATGCCAGTAAAAATGTAATAGCCTGAGCAGCACCTGTACCCATCATTAAAGTGGCTACATTTTTACCGAAGGTGTTTTCCTTCAAATTAGAAAATTAGTTAAGTACTTCATTAGCCACTTTCACCGGTCTTTCAGCTGCAGCATACATTCTTTCTATAATATCTACTACTTTTAATCCTTCTAACGCATTAGTCGTAATGTTCGTTCTTCCGGAAAGTGTGTCAACCACGTTTTCTATCACGTGAATGTGATTAGCCGCACTGCCCTTATAGAAGCCATAATCATTGGCAGGATTAGCTTCTTTTAGCTCAGGCATTTCATACCCCTCTATTTCACAATATTCCACTTCATTCATATACTGTCCACCCACCTTAATGGTTCCTTTCTCTCCTATGATAGTCATGCTACTCTCGAAGTTCTTATCATTTATGGCAGTAGAAAAATTAAAAGACCCAATTCCTCCATTCAAAAAGTCAAAACTTAAAAAACCCGAGTCTTCAAAAGCTGTATTATTCTCGTGCTTATAATCCTTAAATACACCTTTAATATTTTCTACATCACCGAATAACCAATACATTAAATCTAGAAAGTGACTAAATTGAGTAAATAGGGTACCACCATCTAAATCCATTGTCCCTTTCCAATGGTTCTTTTTATAATACCTATCGTCCCTGTTCCAGTAACAGTTAGTTTGAACCATATAAATTTCTCCCAACACCTGAGTATCCATCACCTCTTTTAACCAGATACTAGGAGGAGAATATCTGTTTTGCATCACACAGAAAACCTGCTTAGAACGATTTAATGCCTTAAACATCACTTCTTCACATTCCTTCTTAGTTAAGCCCATAGGTTTTTCTACCACTACGTGTTTTCCAGAATCTAGTGATTTAATAGCATGTTCGGCATGTAAACCGTTAGGCGTGCATATGCATACTACATTCGTATCAGGAGTATTCGCCAGCATTTCTTCTGCCGTCGAGTAAAAAGGAACATCGAAGTTATTCTCGCATTCCTCTTTAGGGCGCTTATCACACATAGCGGTTAGCTCCGCTTCTGGGTTTCTAGAAATCATCTCGGCATGTCTCTTACCGATATGGCCAGAACCTATTACTGCGAATTTTATCATCAAGGTTGGTTTATTTGCGATACAAATTTATAAACTATAGCCGTACTTTCACTAAAAGCTAATGACAGATGACAATTAAGCGTTTTTCAGTATTCCTCCTACTCTCTGAGCAAAGAAAGCTAAATAGGCGAAACAAAGCACACAAACAATGTAAGACTCATGTATTCCAATTATATCAGCTAATTTTCCTTGAATAGGTGGAATTATACCTCCTCCTAAAATCATCATTACTAAGAACGCTGAACCTTGTGAAGTGTATTTCCCTAAACCTTTTATACTTAAAGAAAATATAGATGGCCACATTATAGAACAGAATAACCCTCCGCTTAAGAACGCATAAATAGCTGTGTTTCCTGAAGTAAATAGCCCTNNATCATCAAGGTTGGTTTATTTGCGTTGCAAATTTATGAACTATAGCCGTACTTCCAATAAAAGCTGATGATAGATACCAATTAAGCTTTTTTCAAAATTCCTCCTACTCTCTGAGCGAAGAAAGCTAA
>DDEI01000003.1:12636-60267 GCA_002336675.1 Flavobacteriales bacterium UBA1958
CCTAAGAAGAAACCAATTATTTGCAAGGCAACACATGCAGAAAAACCTAATAAATGTATTATTTCAAACTCTGCCAAATGGATAGCTAACAAGACTACTCCAAAAGCTATGTAAGGGATCACGATGTAAAGAATTTTTTTCAAACCTTCTGCAGGATTAAATACTGCTATGGCTCCAGCCCATCTTCCTATCATTAAGCCTCCCCAGTAAAGAGAAATATATGGTGCTATATCTGAGTCTCTTAAACTCCCGAAAGATGTTGTCTTTAAAAGCTCGCCTAAGTTACTTCCTACTGAAACTTCTACTCCCACGTAGGTGAAAATGGCTAACATTCCTAGAACTAGCTGAGGATACTGCATGGCTCCCCATCCTTCAGGATTAGACTTTGCCATTTTATTAGCTCCTAATAAACCTCCCACTATAGCCACTAAGCCTATTACAGACAGAATTAAAATTAAATGATCTGCAGAAGCATCAAGCTTGCTTTTAGGTTCTAATCCTGCATATTGTCTGAACACAAAAAAGAACACAACCATTAATACTAGTGTAATAATAATCAAAGTGTTTAAAGCCTTTTTAGCTCCTAAGAAACTAGAATCAGCTTTAGCTTCAGGTAGTTTTTTAGAAAACTTAAATAATGCTGCAGATAATAAAAAAAGAAGACCTACTCCTATATACAAGTATTGAACAGAAGATAAAGTAATACTGCCATCTGCTATAGATTCAGCCATATCCACTTTAGCCGCAGTACCGAATAATACAGCTCCTACTATAAGCGGACCTATTGTGGTACCTAAAGAATTAATACCTCCCGCTAAGTTTAATCTGTGTGAACCAGTTTCAGGATCACCCAATGCTACTGCGAATGGATTAGCAGCTGTCTGCTGTAATGAAAACCCTAACGCTACTATGAATAATGCACCCAAAATAAATGCGAAAGCTGAAGAATCGCCTGCTTCGGCCCCATTAACTGCCAGTATCATAGCCCCTGCTCCTAAAGCAGATAAAATCAACCCTTTCACTATACCACTCTTAAATCCCCACTTATTCATAATGTCTGTCTTTTTAAGACTTGACACCACGAATAACATCAGAGCACCCATGTAATAGGCTCCATAGAAAGCAAAATCTATTAACTGACTCTGAAATTGGTCTAAATTAAAATAAGTTTTACAAAATGGAATCAATACACCGTTTCCTGCAGCTATAAATCCCCAAAAGAAGAATACAGTTACTAGCGTAGCCAGTGCCCCATTATAATTAGGAGCCTTATCTATCGATACATCAGTCGGCATATTATCTAAATTTTCAGATTCTTTCATAGTTATAATATTCGTTTAATTGTTCTAAATTTATGAGAATAGGATTGTGTATCTTCATTATAAATCCCATTATGATCTAGTTTATCTATTCGCACTCTTCCTGACGCATGGATTATCTCTTTAGCTCCACCCTCTTCTAAAATTATTCCTACATGGGTAATTCTACCTTCAGGATTATCGAAAAATGCTAAATCTCCCTCTCTAGACTCTTCCACAAATGAAATTTGCTCCCCTAGCTCTACCTGTTCAGATGCATCCCGAGGGATATAAACACCCAACAAACGAAACACTAACTGTGTTAAGCCTGAACAGTCTATTCCATAAGGTGTTCTTCCTCCCCAGAGGTATGGGGCATTTAGAAAAAGCATACAGGATTCTCTTAAGTCTTTAGGAACTTGGTCATTTTCAACTATTTCGAAATTCAACTCTCTTAGAATTTCTTCAGAGGGAAGAAACGAGCCTGGAGTTACGTTTAATGCACCTCTTTGTATATGCCTAAGCGTAACATAAGCGTCGCAATAAGCACCCTCCAAAGATTCAATCCTATCTTCAGAGTGTTGTTTTATGTCTATCCAGCCCACATAGGAATCATGAATCGTTTTTATTCTAATCCATTTCTCTCTTTTTTCTAATACCTCATATTCTTCTCCGAATAGAAGTTGGTTCACCATTTCCGCTTTATCCGAAGGCTCATGTCTCACGGGTACAGCTAATTCAAGTATTATTCCTTTTCTCAATTCTATAATGTGTAATTAGTACACTTCCTTGCAATAATAATATAATTACAGGCAATTTACATATTTCTTTTTTTTTCCAGAACAGTTGTTTAATTTGGATTGGAAGTGTTTTACTACGCAACTAAAATTTTTATTCTAACTGTACAGATCTAAATTATCGAGCTAGTAAAGATTTATTTTTTTTCTAAATGAAGATATATAGCCAAGTGATCAGAATAGCCTCCATAGAATCTATTGCCCTGAAATCTGCTCGGTTGATTCTGCTGATGTTTTTTGTCATAATAAAGTAAGTAGTCCTCTTTGAAAATTTTCATTTCACTCTTTTTCACATCCCAGCTAGTCTTATTTAAAAGACTTTTACTGACTATAAACATATCAAACATACCCCAGTCACCATCATAAGTTATGGTCCCTAGATTATCTTTATCTAGTTCAAAAGCTAGATTAATTAAATCTGCAGATTTATCTTTTATACTTTTAGCTCCTATTACTTCAAATAGAGATTTATTATCTGGATAATCATTAAAATCTCCTGATATCAGAATTTGAGCATCAGGATTTGTTAACTTAATGTCGTTTAACTTACTCTTTAGCGTTTTTGCTGCTGCCAGCCTTTTATGCTCAGTTTCTTTCCAACCATTCCTCCTACTTGGCCAATGATTAGTAAAGGAATGAAGAACACTTCCGTCTGCTTGTTTAAAGCCGGCATAAAGTATGTCTCTACTGAAAAGAGATTTATCTGAATGAGAATCGATATCTAAAAACTCAAACTCGATTAACGAAAGGTAATTGGGGTTATAAAGAACTGCCACATCTATACCTCTCTGATCTTTACTTTCCTTATGAAGGATTTTATAGCCCGCCTTTCTTATATCATCATGTTTTACTAAATCCTCTAAAACTTTAAAGTTCTCTACCTCCACAAGCCCCATTAAATGTGGCAGCTCATCACCAAAATCATTCATCACTTGAGCTATCCTATCTAATTTTTGATAGTATTTACTTTCTGTCCAATTATACTTACCATCTGGCAGAAAATCATTATCCCTAGTTTTGGCGTCATCCTCGAAGTCGAAGAGGTTCTCTACATTCCAAAAAGCCGTTAAAAGATCGCTCATGATTAAATCTTGATTATTGTTATCCTCTGAGGAAGAATTAGAGGCAGATACTTTACCTGCATCTTTACCTTGTCCCTGCGGAGCACAAGAGACCAAAAAGGCCGCTGATATTATTTTAAAAAATTTCATTGATTATTTTTTTATATCTACATCACCTAATAAACTTTTAGTCAACTCTCTAAGTATATTTCTATCGAGCTGACTAACCATAGTATTCTTTGATGTTTCCTTTATTGCGCTATGTTCTTTTGGCGCTCACTTTCTACACTTTCTTAGATATATCTCTTGGACACGAGCTTTAAACTCTTCAGATAATGACATTTATTTTGTTTTCACTTATTCGATAACAAGATTAGTCAATTATCAAAGAGTGAAAAAAGGTTTTATTTAAAAATATAAAGGCCGGAATATCACTCCTTTTTTTTTGTCCCATTGTAGCGCAGGAAAAGGAATTTTTATAAAATTAAATGCCTTTAATACATTTTTTAAATGTTTGTTTTTTGTAGGTATTCTACTCCAGTCTATATCTAACGAAAGGTAATACTGTGACCTCGGATTGAAACCACTATCAATGTCCTGAGCACGTGCTCTAATAAATCCGTCTATGCTATACCCCAGTGATGCGCAAATCCATCGTTCATGCCTACTATTAATTCTCATGAATGCAACCGATGCCCAATATGTCTGACCATTATAATCTTTCAATAGACTTTCATAGACATTAGAACCTAATAAATTAGTGGCAGTTTCAGCCAGACCTGACTTAGAATAACTCCACTTGAATCTAATGGGCTGACTGTTAAACTTCTTTTCCTGAAATAAATAAACACCTGCTCCTATAAAGTTAGATCCGAGATCATACATGCTAAATCCCCAATCTGCAGAGTAAGCATCCAAGCATTCTAAGAGAGACGTATATACAAACCCAAACGAAGCACCTAAATATGGAGACTTACTAGACCATTCTGACTTTTCGAAAAGTTCACAAGATCTTTCAGAAATACTATAAGCTGTAGTCAAATGTCCAACCTTGTCCATTCCGTTCCATTCTTGGAAGTCATCAAAAAAATGGAAATTAACCCTTTCAAAGTCTTCGTACCAAACCTCGTTTAGTATAGCGTAACTCCCTATTGTAAATAGCCCTGTAGCTGATACAGAAAGCATTCTTTTCACCTTACTTTGTCTTTCAAGTGAGTCGATCACTTGTCCATCTAACTGAATGCTTATTACAACAAATCCCAAAAAAGCTATAACTTTCATTGGAAAAAAGCGATTTAAGAAAAGATGAAAAAAATTAAATAAACTAATTATATAAGCTCTCAGCATTATAGCCAAAGATAATAAATCAGCTAATGGTTTGGATTATTATAGATTAATGACCTTTTTAGAGTTTTCATCTATTCTCCTTTACGGATTTGTATTTTTGCTAAAAAATTTCAAAGAACCAGAAGAATAGAGAGTTTTGACTCGATTTATTCCGGCAATGATTATTTGATCAACGTTTTAGGAAGTCGAGGAATAAATTACTCAATATTTAAGTCTCATTAGCTTTTATGCTTTCACCACTCAAACATTACTAGAGCGCCTTCAAAGAAAAAATGAAACTTTGTTTAGATTCAGGAATGAAAGATTTCATCAGTCAACCTATTATGATGGACAGGCCGAGATCAGCAATAATCAAATACCGAAAGTTAGTCGAACTATAGCCAATTTATTCTGTGAATTTCTCTGAGGGCCGTATATTTACCCTCTGTGAAATTCACATGAAAAATATAAATTACAAAAGATATTACACCTTATTCGTTATTACTATTATAGCAGTAACAGTAGTTTCTCAGGTGATTATTAGATCACATCTCGATAGTCAAACTAATGACGGGAATAAAATCTCTTTAGCAAGCTATCAGTCATCTGTAGCAAATAAAGTAGCCAAGTTCGCCTTAAAAATCCATTCAGAAAGAACTAATTCTCTCTCTACAAAAAACTCTGAAATTGAACTAAAAAGAGCTATTCTAAAAATTTCTGATAGGCATAAGGCTTTAACATACGGAGACCCAAAATACAACTTGAATGGGGACAATACTAAAAAAGTGAAAACGCTATTGCTTTCTGCTTCCAAGAATTTAAACAGACTAGAACTAGCGGTTAAAAACACGCTTAACTCAAAGAATTCAGACGCTGAAAATCTCACAGAGACTCTAGTCCAATCTGAAGATTATAGCCAAATCCTAAATGAGGTTGTATTCTCTTTTGAAAAAGAAAATGCAGCTAAAATATCTCAATTAAAAAAATTAGAACTTATCCTATCAGGAATAATGATTCTAGTGCTCTTGATTGAAATATTCTTAGTAATCAAACCAGCGCTAAATAAATTAAGAGAGAGTCATCAAAAATTAATAACTACTAATAAAAAACTAATACAATCAGATAAAACAAAATCTGAATTTTTAGCCAATATGACTCATGAAGTAAGGACTCCGCTAAACGGAGTAATAGGGATGACTCATACACTCTCCCAAGGCAAGCTAGACATAGAACAAAGAGACGCTGTAAACGCAATCAAAATGAGTGCTCACGACCTCTTGGATATTATCAATGAGATCTTGGACTTTAGTAAACTTGAATCTGGGAAATCCCAAGTAGAGGACGTAGATTTCTCTCTGAATAAACTCGTGAATCAAGTGCTAAAAATCCTCTCGCCAACAGCTATTTCAAAAGGGTTAGGTCTTTCCAGCCATCTAGATAAAGACATACCGGACATAATTAAATCAGACGAACTTAAAATTCGTCAAATCCTCACAAATCTGATAGGAAATGCCATCAAGTTTACAGAAAACGGGGAAATTATTTTAGATGTAAAGCAGACTAACTTTCAAGAAGATTATTCTGAATTAACATTCTCTATCAAAGATACAGGCACCGGAATCCCCTTTAAAAAGTTAGATACGATCTTCGATTCATTCACTCAAGCTGATAGTTCTACTTCGAGAAAATTTGGAGGCACTGGCTTAGGATTGTCCATCTGCAAAAAAATAATAGATTTGCTAAACGGGAAAATATGGGCTGAAAGTGAGTATGGAAAAGGATCAACTTTTATTTTCTCCATAATAGTATCTCACACAACAGAAAGCACTAAAACAACAATATCAGAAAACAAGTCTCGAGAAACACAAAGTGAACTATCTGAGATACGAAAAAAAGAAAAGTCAAATTCAATCTTAAGTAAAAAAGCTAAACCTATAATTAGTCCCATTCGCTCTTCCCTCAAGATTTTAGTAGTTGAAGACAACTCCATAAACAGAGCTGTAATTCTTAAATCATTAATGCTGCTTGGTCTCCCTGCTTCTTCTGCTGTTGATGGAGATGAGGCTATAAAACTTATAAAATCAGAAATATTCGATTTAATCCTTATGGACATTCAAATGCCTAACCTAGATGGTTATGAATGCACCAGGCAAATAAGAAGACTATTAAGTCAAAACGACCAACCTATTATTATGGCTATGACAGCTACTTCTGTCTCAAACACTGAAAATCCGTTTATAAAAAAGGGTATGGACGACTACTTGCCGAAGCCGATAGATATAGAACAACTCTCTGAAAAAATTCAGAATTGGTTTGAATGAATTTACAGCTCTTTTTGAAGGAGGATTATATTTCTATAATCTCCCTTAGACAAGTACCAATTATTCCTGACGCCAGTTTCACTAAAACCTACAGAGTTAAATAATCTTTTACTGGTCTCATTATTATCCAAGATACTGCAATGAAGCATTCTCAAGTTTAATCGTGCTTTAGAATAACTAATTAAGAGCTCTAACGCCTCTCTTCCGTAAGATTTATTTCGATGACTTTCTGAAATATAAATACCCACTCCTGCCCTCGAGTGGACTGCATTGTAATCGAACAAGTCTACACACCCAATTGGCTTTATCTCTGACGTTTTTTCAATCATAAATCGATACTGTCCAAATCTGACTAAGTCATGCTTGCCGGAAGTATATCTACTCAGCATATCTTTACTAAAGGGAAGAAAATTATCGGACTGAATCCAACCTGAAGTGTCATTTTCTATATCGAATAAAACTTCCGAATCGTTCGACTCGATAGCCCTTAAAGAAACTCTATTACTGCGCAAATCATTCATAAGTACAAAACTATGCCAAAAACTGAGCTTAGTATCCTTAAATTTGTTCTATAATTTGTGAAATGAACAAAATTTTAGGCTACATCATCTTAGCCACATTAGCCTCTTCATGTACGATTAATAATAATATTATGTTTAAAACTCCTACAGAGTATGAATATGATACGTTTATAGCTAAGTCTGAGGCAGAATATACAATTTCCCCTAATGACATTCTGAACTTTAGACTATTTACAAATAACGGAATCCAACTATTAGAACTAAATAGAAATCAACCGAACGCTAGTAGAAATCTATCATTTTCTCTAAATTACTTAGTACGACCTGATAGCTTAGTAGACCTCCCTACCCTGGGCTTAGTTAACATTACAGGATTAACAGTTCCCGAGGCTCAGGATTCAGTGTCTGCAATGTATGAGGTTTTTTATAATGATCCTTTTGTGCAAGTAGAGGTTACCAATAACAGAGTTATTGTTTTCCCCGGCTCAGGTGGTGCAGCTAGAACTGTGGCTCTTACGAATAACAATACAAGCGTAATAGAGGTATTAGCCATGGCTGGGGGAATATCTACTAGAGGAAAAGCGCACAAAATCAAACTAATAAGAAAGGTAAAAGGAGATGTAAAAGTTTACTTACTTGATTTAAGTACCATAGAAGGAGTTCAATATGCTAATAGTGTAGTTCAAGCTAATGATATTATATATGTAGAACCTACAACTGAGTTAGCGCAGGAAATCTTAGGAGATTTGACTCCTGTTCTATCTTTATTCAGCAGTCTACTTGTCATTTACTCTATTATGAATCCCGCAAATTAAAGTATGCCTTGAAGTTTACTGAATTAGATATAATTGGTGTTTTTCTCATAGAATTTGAGATTCATAGGGATGAGCGAGGTTTTTTCTTGGAAAGCTTTAATCAAAAGGAGTTTCATCAAAGCATCGATAAAGAAATAACCTTCGTTCAGGATAACCATTCTCAGTCAAAGAAAAACGTGTTTCGTGGACTTCATTTTCAAAAACCTCCCCATGCCCAAGCGAAGTTGTTAAGAGTAACTAAAGGGAAGGGTTTAGATGTTTTTCTAGACATTAGAGAAAACTCTTCAACCTATGGTAAAATAGGGAAATATAAGCTCTCTTCTGATGATGCAAAATGTCTCTACATTCCAAAAGGAATAGCTCATGGTTTTTTAGCTCTAGAGAATGAAACTCATCTTCAATATAAATGTTCTGACTATTATCATCCAGAAAGCGAAGAGTCTATACTTCTTGAAGAGTCTAAATATTTCTCTATCGGACTAGATAGTTTATTAAGAAGTAAAAAGGACTTAACAGGGATTGTTTTCAAAGATTTCATCTCTCCCTTCTGACAATTCTTAATAATTCTATTTCACTGCTTCTTATTCTGCTGTAAATTTGTTACAAATAAGATTCAATTGAAAGATATTCTAAAATTCACGTTAACCATTCTACTAGGCGGAGGTATTACTTATCTCATGGTTCAGGGGACTACTAAAGAAGACCAAGACAAATACTACGAGCATCACGTGTCAGACAATTACAAGGTATTTTCTCTAGCCGTGCCGCAAGGGTTAACATTTTGCGGACAAAAGATTCCATTAAAAAACCCTCATGTGGCTGAGATGCTAGATAGAGAACTCTTAGTAAACACTTATTGGCATAGTAATACTTTTTTAATGATGAAAAGAGCCAATAGATGGTTTCCCACCATAGAGAGAATACTAAAGGAAGAAGGTATGCCTGAAGATCTAAAATACTTAGCATTAATAGAAAGTGGATTAACAACAGTTTCTTCACCTGCAGGAGCCAAAGGTTACTGGCAGTTCATGAAAAGCACAGGAAAATCTTACCAGCTGGAAATAAATAATAATGTAGACGAAAGAAATCATCTTGAAAAATCGACTAGAGCAGCTTGTGCATATTTAAGGGATTCGTATAAATCATTTAATGACTGGGCTCTAGTAGCAGCTTCCTATAACATGGGCGCTGGAGGGGTCACTAAGAACCTAACAAACCAAAATCAAGACAATTATTGGGATTTGAATTTAAACGCTGAAACTAGCAGATACGTTTATAGAATTCTTGCTGTTAAAGAGATTATGAATAATGCAGGAAAGTATGGTTTTAGAGTGCGACCTAAAGATTTATATCAGCCGTATGAGTTTGATGTCATAACAGTCGACACAGCAATAAACGACCTTGTAATATTTTCAGAGAAGTTCGGTTTAACTTACAGAGAATTAAAAGATTTAAATCCATGGATGAGATCATCTTCGTTGTCAAATAAAAGCGAAAAAGAGTACGAAGTGAAAATTCTTAAAAAGAATTAAAAAGCGCCTTCTTTTATCTCTGTATTTCCACGTCCATCAGAAACCTCTATTCGGTAATGCAGGACATCCTCTAAAAGTAATTCCTTTTCCAACTCCCCTTCTAAAAGAGCGGATTTATAATTATAGTATAGAGGTATAAATTCACCATTTACCAGCAAATTATAAGACGATATTCCACTATTATCGTCTGCAACGGATATATTTATCTTACCATTGTCTCTAATCGACTTAGCGTTCCCTTTCAAGTTGACTATAGGTTTATCATCATCATAGTTGATAGTGTATATACCGAATTTTTTCACTCTAGTCCTAACCCATCCATCTTTATACTCGCCACCTTGAGTGCGGTATCTCCCGTTTTCAGGATTATACCTAGAGACAAATAATTTCGTAGAATCTAAATCACCTAAACTATCTAGCTTAATACTAAGGATACATGAATTCTGAAGAGGAATTAATACATCCCCGATTTTGTAGAATGAATGTCTTGAGTAAGAAGATGGCGATTTTACTTTTTCTATGGAGATTAGCTCATCATTTATTAATCTAAAAGGAGGGATTTTAATTGAACACCGCTCATGTTCAATAGAGTTTGCTTCATCAAATTTCACAAAAGAATGCGCGCTATAAAGAGAAGCTTGTTTTGACTTAGTTACTTTTGCTTTGAAAGTCAACTCACTTAAATTCATAGCTGCATCCCATACTTTAACAGACACGTTATGAGTGTTATTATCCTTAAATGAAACTAGACCATTTAACTCAGAATTGTAAATTTCTAATTTATTATTAGGCATTCTAAAACATCTATGAAAACTGCTCTTTTCTTTTTTAAAGACCTCATAATTTTTATGCGCGTTTATATATCTGCCAACTGAAAAGTCGAGCGAATCTAGCTGTATGCTGTAATGTAATTTTTCATCTATGAATAAATCTATTTTATAAACACCACAGCTACTTGCAGAACCCGACAAATAATCCGATGCATGAACAGAAATTCCACAAGAATCAGATAACTCAACCACGCTGTCAATTGTTCTTTTAGCAAATGAGCCTTTAGCATAATACCTCTTGGTTGAGTTAACTTTACCTCTTACAGAATCTGTAAAATGTTCAACTAAAATACCATTAACAATAGGCAACACATCGTCTCTTACTTTAAAACCTAGGAGCAAAGGGTTTAAGGGTTTTTCAGTATCAGATGTTCTTACCTCAAAGTGTAAATGAGGGCCTCCGCTGCTACCTGTATTTCCCGTAAAACCAATTAAATCTCCTTTTACTACAGGAATTCTGAGTTTATTAGGTGAAATATCTACTTCATTTCGTTTTAGTAGTTTTTGAGCTAAGTTTAGGAAATCAGTAATAGAGTCATTATAACTATCCAAGTGAGCATATACACTTGTATGTCCGGTAAAATGATCCAGATAAAGCGCTTTACCAAAGCCAAATGGCTGTGTTCTTATTCTTCTTACCCACCCATCAGCTATTGCATAAACCGGAAACCCTGTTTTTCTATCGGTCTTAATATCTATTCCCGTATGAAAATGATTAGACCTAAATTCACCGAAATTACCACTGAGAAGGATAGGGATATCTACTGGGCTCCGAAAACCTAGACTATCAGAAATCCTTTGAGCATAACTAACTTGCTGTAAAGCAATAAGAAGCATTGTAGCGCAGAAAAATTTGACCATCTCAGAAAATATCATGTCCAAAATTCAACACTTTTACACCTCCCCACTCAGCAGGATTTAGAATCTTTCCACAATCCTATTATCAGAACTTAGTATAAATATGATTTTGAAAGCTTGGGGATAGGTCAGATACTAACTACATTTGTAACCATAGATTGGTTAGTGATTATTATCTTAGATGAATCCAAAAGAATTACTTATAAAACTTGAAAAGAATATAGATTCCTTAGGAGCAGAGAAAGTAGCTTTGAAAGAAAAATGTATTTTACAAGCGCTAGAGTTAGAAGATTTAAAAGAGAAGGTAACTTCCTTGGAAAATGAAAAAACATCACTTCTAACCTATAAAACCAATGAATCTAATTCAATTATTTCTCCTAAAATAGAAAAGGGAGTTAAACTGAAAATTGAAGGATTAATAGAAGAAATTGACGAGTGTCTCACACTACTAAATAACTAAATAGAACTCTAAAATTAATGAGTGAAGATATTTCCATAAAGGTAAGCATAGGAGGCCGGAAATACCCATTAACAGTGGCGATTAAAGATGAATCTATGGTCCTAAGCATAGCTGCAGATCTAGACAAAACTATCACCTCATTAAAAGAGAATTATGCTGTTCAGGATAAACAAGATTTAATGGCTATGGCTGCTCTTCAAGTGGCGGTTAAACAAGCTGCTAAAAACTCCTCTTCAGTAGAGTCAAGTTTAGATTCAGATCTAATATCAAGCTTAGAAAGGCTGGTCAATAAATCTGAGGCACTAATTTAAGTTTCTAGGGAATTTTTCGATTTTCCATAAAGGAAAAAACATGATAGAAGTTATAGCAGGCATAGGTGGACTTCTGGCAGGAGCCGTTATTGGATACTTTTTATTCATCAACACTCTCACCAAGAAAAAAGAAGCTCTCATAGCTGAAGCAGAAGCTAGAGGGGAAACTATAAGAAAAGATAAGGAGTTAAGGGCTAAAGAGCGATTTTTAGAACTAAAGGAAAAACATGATAATTCTATAAAAGATAGAACTCGAAAAATACAGTCCGCCGAGGATAGAGTAAAGAGTAAAGAAACTAAACTGAATAAAGATTTAGAGCACCAGAAAAGAGCTCAAAACAATACTGATCGGATTCAGAAAGATCTAGACAATCAAATTACTGCATTAAAAACTAAACAAAGCGAACTAGAGACCACTAGAGAGAGGGCAGTCGCACTTTTAGAAGACATAAGTGGACTTTCTGCTGAAGAAGCCAAAACTCAATTAGGAGAGCAGCTTAAAGACAAAGCAAGAGCTCAAGCATCAGAACAAATTCAAGAAATCTTAGATGAGGCTAAATTAAAAGCCAACACAGAAGCTAAGAAAATAGTTATTCAATCTATCCAAAGAGTAGCTACAGAACATGCTGTAGAAAATTCGGTATCTGTATTCAATATAGAAAGTGACGATATAAAGGGTAGGATTATAGGCAGAGAAGGTAGAAATATTAGAGCTCTAGAAGCTGCTACTGGAGTAGAATTCATAGTCGATGACACACCAGAAGCTATTATACTAAGTTGTTTTGACCCGGTAAGAAGAGAGATAGCTCGCCTTTCTATCCATCAGTTAGTCTCTGATGGAAGAATCCACCCTGCTAGAATAGAAGAAGTAGTAAAAAAGACTACCAAAAACATAGAAGAAGAAATAGCGGAGATAGGGAAAAGAACATGTATTGATTTAGGAATACATGGTTTGAAAAATGAGCTTGTAAGAATGGTGGGAAGAATGAAATACCGTTCTTCATACGGACAAAACCTTCTTCAACATTCTAGAGAAGTATCGAACTTGTGTGCTACAATGGCAGCAGAACTAGGAATAAATACCAAGCTAGCAAAAAGAGCTGGTTTACTTCATGACATCGGAAAAGTTTCTGATGAGGAGTCCGAATTACCACATGCTATTCTCGGAATGAAACTAGCTGAGAAGTATGGAGAGAATGCTGAAGTTTGTAATGCTATAGGTGCTCACCATGATGAAATCGAAATGAAGTATATGATTTCTCCTATCGTCCAGGTTTGTGATGCTATATCAGGGGCACGTCCTGGGGCTAGAAGAGAAGTAGTGGAGTCTTACATCCAACGATTAAAAGATTTAGAAAACTTAGCTTTAGGATACGAAGGAGTAAGCAAGTCATACGCCATCCAAGCAGGTAGAGAATTAAGGGTTTTAGTAGAAAGTGAAAGAGTAACTGATGCTGAAGCAAATCAACTTTCATTTGATATCTCCCAAAAAATTCAAGAAGAAATGACTTACCCTGGCCAGGTAAAAGTCACTGTAATTAGAGAAACTAGAGCTATAAACATAGCCAAGTAACTCTAGACATATACCTATGAAAAAAAACCTTTCACTGCAATGAAAGGTTTTTTTTATTCCTCAATAATCACATTTAAGTTAAATAGCAGTGCCCATTTATGACAGTGCACAGTTTTAACATTAAATAATGTATAAACAGTTCCACTACCCTCTCTCCTATTAACTGTTCCTGCTACTTTAGCTAAAATTCAACAACAACTTGAGTCAAGAAAAAAAGATAATGAATGCTTTCGGATGGCAAAGCATAAACGTCATCGTTCAGAGTGTTATTCAGCTAATTTTTAACGCCCTTCTGGCTCGGCTAATTTCCAAAGAATCATTTGGGATTATGGCTATAGTCCTTATCATCACTGGATTTATTGATATTTTTGCTCAAATAGGAATCGGGCCCGCTATTATTCAAAAAAAAGAAATCACTAAATCTGAAATCTCAGGAAGTTTTTATCTATCGGCTATATTAGGAATTCTTTTTTTCTCTTTTCTATGGATATCAGCTCCTCATATAGCGCATTACTACCATGACGCTGGACTAAGTCCATTGTTAAGAGTAATAGGGCTCAGTTTTATTATTTCTGCTATTAGTATTATTCCCAAATCACTGCTGCTAAAAAAGCTAATGTTCAAACAACTCTTCATTTCTGTGACTATAGGAATGCTGTTAGGACTGATGATTGTTGGGCTAACACTGGCCTATTTAGACTTTGAGGTTTGGGCATATGCTTTAGCCCTTTTATCTCAAAGCTTAATTATGACCATCTGTTACTGGTATTTCCATCCAATAAAGCTAGAGCCATTAAGTAGCATTAAAAAAGCTAAATCGTTAATTAGGTATGGAGGAGGAAGCACTCTTTTTACATTTTTCAATTACTTAAGTTCTAAAATTGATGTGTTCTTAGTTTCTAGATATGCTGCAACAGATTCAGCAGCTGGAAATAACTGGGGGGAAACTGGAGTGTATGACCAATCACTAAAAGTAATAAGCTATCCTATCACCATTATTGGGAAACTATCCGATAGCGTCATGTTTAGCGGGTTAAGTATGATTCAAGACCAAACCTCAAAACTAAAATTTGCTTATCGAAGTGCTTTTTCAGTTTTAGCTACTATTTCATTGCCCTCATCCGTTTTTCTAGTCATCTTCTCAGAAGAAGTAGTACTTATATTACTAGGGGATAAATACTTAGGAGCCGTTCTAGTGGTGCAAATACTATTTATAGGACTCTTTATGAGAACTATAATCAAACTTTCTGACGCAGTGATAAGGGCGCTTGACAGAGTTTACATCGGGGCATTTATAAAGTTTATTTACTTTTTAGCTATCTCCTTATTCGTTTGGACAGCTCTAAGCGAAGTCTCTTTCGTTAAATCACTCGACCTTGGTTTAACAGGAGTAGCCATGGCGCTAGTCTTGGCTGTATTCATTCAGTTCATATTGATGACCGCACTTACACTTCGTATTCTAAAAGTTAAGCTATCAGAGATATTAAAACTCATTATAGGTCCATTAGTAATAGCTACTCTCACGCTAGGCCTCTGTCTCTTAACTAAGATTGGATTAAATCATTTAGGGTTTCCAGTATTCGTTAATATACTTGTTGGTGCTTTATCGCTTGGGCTCTCTTATGTAATTGTTATTTGGTTTATTCCTAAATCATTTGGTTCTGGAGAACATAATATGTTGAAAATATTGCTACGCAAACTACCTTCTAAAGGAATGATAAAAATTCTAAACCAAAGAGTAGAGCAAAAGACAAACAAATAAAATCACTTTGGAGTAACTTTGGTGCGATTATTTCACTGAAAAGAGAAAACCGAATTTTGAAAACCATTCAAAACTATATTCTTGTTTTAACAACAGTACTTCTAAGCTCTGTCATGTCGGATCTTATAGGTCAAGGTAGTATTGTAATTACCTCTTCTGATTCTATTCCTTTTTCTGTTAAAATAAATACTCAACTAGAAACAAATTCACTTATCAGTGATGGGGAGTTCTACTTCCCCAATCAAAGAAAAGGCTATTTTCAAATAGTGGACTCTACGGAACAAGTGTTGCTAGAATTAGATTTGGCAGTTAAACAAAATAAAGCTCAAAAATTCAATCTAAAATTCATTTCTGAAGAATGGCAGATTTTACCCGAGTCAGTCTTCGATTTACCATTAGAGTATATAGATTCTTTAACTATGCCAGAGCACCATTCTAAGAATCCATTAGAAGCCCTATTTATTATTACCAGTAGATATAAATCTACTGGTAATCTGAGACAAAAAGAAATTAAAGAAATTGAGAGTTTAGCTTTTGAAAGAGATAGAATAATTGCAGTCAAGAAATTAATTAGTCAAGAGGTATTATCTAAAAAGGAAACCATAAAAGCTTTAGGAATAATATCGTACGAGGACAAGAGATTAGAAATAATAGAGGAATATTCGCTAATCCTGAAAACTAGACTTATACTTGAAGATATTGAACTATTATTCAAATTAGATCGATATAAAACCAAAGCGCTTGAACACCTTGGGCTATAAACATAAAAGTTTATAAAATTATTATCATTATCCTGACATCAGAACCAATTATTATTTGGAAGTTTGTAATGAATTAAAAGCTCACAGCTCATGGTACATAATTTCAGTGCAGGCCCTTGTATTCTTCCTGAGGAAGTGTTACAAAAAGCCTCGGAATCAGTAAAAGACTTTAATGGAATAGGACTTTCTTTAATAGAGATAAGCCACAGAAGCAAGCCATTCATTGCAGTAATGGACAATGCTAGAAGCTTAGTGAAAGAGCTTTTAAATGTCCCTGATACTCACGAAGTACTTTTTCTTCAAGGAGGAGCTAGTCTAGGATTTTATACCGCAGCGTTTAATTTCCTGAAAGAAAACGGAAAAGGCGCCTACCATGATAGCGGCACATGGAGTTCTAAAGCTATTAAAGAAGCGAAATTATTAGGACATGTAGATGTAGTAGCGTCTGGAAAAGAAAACGGATACTCTGAGCTAATGTTAGATTATTCTATCCCTTCAGATGCTGACTTTTTTCATTTCACATCTAATAATACGATTTATGGAGCACAGTGGCAGACTATACCTACTTCGGAGTGCCCATTAATCTGTGACATGAGTAGTGATATATTTAGTAGAGAAATTAATGTGTCAGATTTTGCATTAATCTATGCAGGCGCTCAGAAGAACATGGGACCAGCAGGAACTGTTTTATACATCGTAGAAAAAGAACTTCTAGGAAAAACAGGGAGAAACATCCCTTCTTATTTAGACCTGTCGGTGCACATAGAAAAAGACTCGATGTTCAACACACCTCCAGTTTTTGCTATTTATACATCTATGCTAATGCTCGAATGGTTAAAAAACTTAGGAGGAGTTAAAGCTATTGAGCTAATAAATAATCAAAAAGCTGAGTTGCTTTATAACGAAATAGACGAAAATCCCCTATTTAAAGGATATGCTCATGTAAATAGCCGATCTAAAATGAATGTAACCTTCACATTAACAGATGCCTCATTTCAGGCTAAGTTTGATGAAATGTGGAGTGAAGCTAACATTAACGGAATTAAGGGACATAGGTCTGTAGGAGGATACAGAGCTTCGATTTATAACGCCCTTCCTCTTTCTAGTGTTCAAGCATTAGTTAACGTAATGAAAGAACTAGCCATAGTAACTGCATAAAAAAACACATGAAAGTATTAGCCAACGATGGAATAAGCGCTGCAGGAATAGCCAAGCTAGAAGCTGCAGGAATAGAAATTCACACAGAGTTCATCCCCCAAGATCAACTAATCTCGAAGATTAATGAAATAGGTTATGTCGGGATTTTAGTAAGAAGTGCCACCAAGGTTAGACAAGACATTATAGACGCTTGTCCCGACTTAAAATTTATCGGAAGAGGTGGAGTAGGCATGGATAATATCGATGTGCAGTATGGAAGAGATAAAGGCTTGGACGTATTTAATACCCCTGCTGCATCTAGCCAAAGTGTGGCCGAGTTGGTTATGGCTCACCTATACTCATTAGCAAGAAACACATTTGACAGCAATAGAGAAATGCCTGCTAAAGGAGCATCTGAATTTAAAGTTCTAAAAAAGAAGTATGCTAAAGGCACTGAAGTTAGAGGTAAAACACTGGGTATCATTGGTTTTGGGAGAATAGGGAAGTCAACTGCTACTTATGCGTTAGGAGCTGGAATGAAAGTTTTAGCACATGACAGGAGCTCTTCAGACGGAGCAGTGCAATGGAACATAGAAGGCGCTGGAGTAGTGAATATTAACGTTCCTATGGTATCCTTTGACGAGATTATTTCTACCTCAGACTTCATCTCTATACATGTGCCAAAACAGGAAAATGGTTCTGCAGTAATCACCAAAAATGAAATCTCTCAAATGAAAGATAGTGTGTGTTTAATAAATGCAGCTAGAGGAGGTGTTATTAACGAACATGATTTAATTGAAGCTTTAAATACGGGCAAAGTAAAATTTGCTGCCCTAGACGTATTTGAAAATGAGCCTACTCCTCGAGAAGATTTATTAAAACACGAGAAATTAGCTAGCACGCCTCATGTAGGAGCGGCTACATCTGAAGCGCAGGACCGTATTGGAGTCGAACTAGCAGATCAAATTTTAAGTATATTACAGCCAGCTTAACTGCAAATTCATGGCTAAAATAAAACCTTTTAAAGCCGTAAGACCAGTAAATGATAAGGTACATTTAGTAGCTTCTAGGTCTTATTTGTCCTACAGTAAGGAGAAGTTAAGAGAGAAACTTGACTCCAACCCTTTCACCTTTATTCACATCATTAATCCTGATTATAATGAAGAGATAAAGGCTGATGGAGGTACTAAAGGAATGTTCTCCAAAGTTAAAAGCAAATATGCAGAATTCTTAGACAGGAAGGTATTCATAAAGGATAATGAGGATAGCATTTACATCTACACTCAAACCACTCCCACAAATTCATACACAGGAATTATCGCCAGTGTTTCTGTTCAGGAGTATCAGGATAAAAGCATAAAAATTCATGAAGCTACTATCCGTAATAGAGAAAAGCTATTTACTGAATATTTAGACGCTGTGGATTTTAATGCTGAGCCTGTTCTCCTCTCCTATTCTAAAAATGAAGAGACCGCAGAGTTAATCAAAAAAGCCAAAACAGCTTCACCTGTTTATGACTTTACTACCACTGATTCAATAAGACATTCCCTTTGGATACTATCCACAGAAGAGGATATTATAAATTTCCAAAAAAGTTTCGAAAAAGTAGAAGCTCTATACATAGCAGATGGACATCATAGGTCTGCTAGTTCTGTTAACTTATCGAAGAATAGAAATAACACTAATCCTGACGCAAACAGCAACTGGTTTATGGCTATGCTTGCTCAAGAAGATGAAATGGAAATCTTTGGTTTCCATAGAATGATTCGAGGGTTTGACAAAACCGAAACCGACAAAATCATCAATGACATAAACGCCAAATTCGATTTATCTCACATTTCTGGAGATCCTTTTTCGCCCAAAGATGGAGAAGTACACATGTATTATTTCGGAACTGGCTGGACTAAGTTTAAACTAAAATCTTTAGACTCTAATTCCCCTAAAGACAGTATAGATACTGAAAAATTATCGCAGCAAATTCTTGATCCGATTATGGGAATTACTGACCTGAAAAATGACAAGAGGGTCAAGTTTATTCCTGCTAAAAACGACTTAAACGAGCTAACCAATTCAATAGATAATGGAAATGATATCCTTTTTCTACTGGCACCAGTTACATTTAAAGAATTGAGAACTGTAGCAGATGCAGATGAATACATGCCTCCGAAAAGCACATATATAGAACCTAAATTAAGAAGTGGACTAACCATATTCGACATCTCTGATGAGTGATATAAAAAAGGATCTTTCTAGAATTATAGAATCCATCCCAAATAATGTTCTTTTAGTAGCTGTTTCAAAAACCAAACCGCTCTCCTTATTAAAGGAAGTTTATGATGCTGGACAGAGACATTTTGGGGAAAACAAAGCTCAAGAAATTCTTCAGAAATGTCTCAGCTTACCTGAAGATATAAAATGGCACTTCATTGGACATTTGCAAAGCAAAAAGGTTAAACAAATCATTCGTTACACCCATCTAATTCATTCAGTAGATAGTTTAAAGTTAATCGCTGAAATTGACAAAAGAGCCCAAGCTATAGGTAAAACTCAAGATATCCTAATTCAAGTTCATATAGCTAAAGAAGAGTCTAAATTCGGAATCCCGGTAGAAAAATTATCTTCATTCATAGCGAGTACAATGGACGATTTTCCAAACACAAGAATAACTGGCCTCATGGGAATGGCTACTTTCACAGACAATGAAGTTGTAGTCTCTAAAGAATTTGCAAGGCTTAAAAAGGCCTTTAATCTCATTAAGACTTCTTACTTTAATAGTGACTCGTCTTTTTCAGAAATATCTATGGGTATGAGTGGTGATTACAAGATAGCTATAGAAGAGGGAAGCACGATGATAAGAGTCGGAAGCAGTATTTTCGGTAGTAGAAGCTAAATCTAAGTCTCCAATAATAATCTTTGAAGAATTTTCTCAGAAGAGACAAAATGTATACCTTTAAATAAAAAAACATGAAGAATATTTTACTTTTTTTACTGCTAATTCCTTTCTCGGCTTCTAGCCAACAGTTTTCATTGGAAGGACTGGGGAATCAATCAGGAGTATTGCCCATAGACGGCACTACAGATGAACTAATTGGTTACATTGATTTCACTAACTCCACCACATTTAGCGGGACAGTTTTCGTAAGGTGGACCGTAGAAAGTCAAGAGCCTTCTTCCATGGATTATAAATATTGCTGGAACTTATGTTACCCATACGGTACTACAAATGGGACTCAAGGTTTGGATGTGATGCCAGGTCAATTTATTGAGCATGGTTTGAGTGAGGATTTTAGTCAGCAAGGATTTGCTGGATACTATAGATCTAATGAAGAAGGAGGAACTGTAATTAGACATTCTTTTTATGACCAATCGGAAAGCTTCACTAATTATGAAGATATAGGTTACTGTTTTGGCGCGACATCTACAGATGATTGTGAGTTATGGAATTCTATAGAACAAAATGTAGCTGGAAAAGTGAACTTTATTAGTAAGCCTTATCCCAATCCTTCAGAAAGTGAGATTAGAATAGATTACTTACTTAAGAACTTTACTAATGCTGAGTTCTCTATATTGAGCTCAACGGGGAATGTTGTAATGACAGAAACACTTGATCGATCTGCAGGAACTATTTTTGTTAACTGTTCTGAGCTTGCCAGTGGTATTTACTTAATTGACATTAGGAATAATGGTGCGTCTGTTGGTACACAAAGACTTATAGTTAACTAGTAAAAATATCCTTAATTGTCTTAATTTACAAAAATGGATAATTATGAACAAGAGATTTTAAAGCTCAATCAAATATGTTGTATTTGATTGAGCTTTTTTTTGTTCTGAAACAATTTAGGAAAAGTTATTTTCTACTTTTACGAAGCTAAATGAGTAAGACATTTCATATAGGAACCGTATTGGCCATGGTTGTTTTTGGCATCAGCCTTTTCATGATGAAAAGAGTAAATCTGCGTGCTACGCAACTAGGGAAAAACTCTATGGCCGTGACTATGGATAATAAGCATTGGGTTTATGCATGCATTTGCACTGCCATTTTCATCGTATTTTATTTATTGGTAGCGCGTGAATTTAAAGACATAGAAAAAGAGCATGACCAAGAATAGATTTAAGCTGGATCTACGTCTATTTTAATTCTAAAAGAAGACTTACCTCTATCAGACTTAAACCTATCTAAAATTTTAGTCAGTTCCGCTTTTACTGCCGCGGGAGAATGTTCTCTGTCAAATTTTATAAGAATATTCTTCAAATACATATTCTGAATTCTTATCACAGCAGGAAACTCAGGACCAAGGACCATTTCTCTAAAAATACCTTTTAAATCATAAACCAACTCCTTAGAAAGGCTATTCACTTCCTCTATTTTTTTATGTCTAACTGTCAGTCTTATTAGTCTCGAAAAAGGAGGATAACTATACTTTCTTCTCTCTAGTAATTCTGTATTGTAGAATCCTAAGAAATCATGCTTAATGACGCTCTGTATAATTCTATGATCAGGATAATACGTTTGGATCAATACTTTTCCTTCCTTTTCCCTTCTTCCTGCCCTACCCGCTACCTGAGTCATTAACTGAAATGAACGTTCAAAAGCCCTGAAATCAGGAAACCTAAGCATCTGGTCAGCCTGTACAACGCCAACTAAACCAACATTTTTAAAATCGAGTCCTTTACTTACCATTTGGGTTCCGACTAAGATATCGGTATACCCTGTTTCTAAATCCTCAATGATCGTCTCATAACTATTTTTAGTCCTGGTAGTGTCAAAATCCATTCTCTGAACTTGAGCCTCAGGAAACTCATCACCCAAGTTCTCTTCTAACTTCTGAGTCCCGAACCCAACCATTTTATAAGTGTTACTGCTGCAGACATCGCACTCCTGAGGGGCTGGAGAAAGTTGATACCCACAGTAATGACACTTTAATGAGTTTATAGGCTTATGATAGGTTAGACTAACATCACATCTCACGCACTGTGGCACGTTTCCGCAAGTAACACACTGCCATACAGGAGAATATCCCCTTCTATTTTGAAATAAAATGACTTGCTCTCCCTTTTTCAATGTTTTAGACATTTCATCAAGTAGAACTGAAGAGAATTCCTCTTTTATGGTTTTATTTTTAATTTCATTTCTTAAGTCTACTGTAGATATTTTCGGAAGCGAAACCTTACCAAACCGCTCATTCAACTCCACCAAACCATACTTGCCAGATTGAGCGTTATAGTAGCTTTCTATGGAAGGTGTGGCACTCCCTAGAATTGTTTTAGCCTTATAAATGTGAGCCAGCACTAAAGATAAATCTCGAGCATTATACCTAGGCGCAGGATCATACTGCTTAAAGGAGGCGTCATGTTCCTCGTCTACTATTATTAGGCCAAGTCTTTTAAGTGGTAAAAAAAGTGCTGATCGCGCACCTATGAAAATTTTAAAACGTTCTCCAGATGACTTTAAAGAATCATTCCAAACTTCAGAACGTTGTCCTTGATTGAATTTAGAATGAAATACTCCAACAATATCACCAAACCTTTTTCTTAATCTGCCAATGAGCTGAGTAGTAAGAGCTATTTCAGGAACCAAGAAAAGTACTGTTCTGTTTTGTGAAATCTGCTCTTCTATTAACTCGCAGTATACCTCAGTTTTACCTGAAGATGTTACTCCATGTAAAAGACAGGTGTCTTTTTCTTCAAAAACCGACCTAATACTTTTTAAAGCAACAGACTGAGCCTCACTTAAAATAGCTCTTACCTTCTTATTGCCTTGTGCACCTATTCTGGAGATTTCTTTTTTAGTAACGCGTAAAATGTTTTTTTCTCTTAGAGCATTAAGAGTAGAGTCTGAAATTCCTGAATATTCCAAAAGGTCTTTTTTTGTAACTAAGCCCTTTTTATCGTCCTGCATTTTAAGAAAGGTCATAAATAACTCTAACTGCTTAAAAGCTCTGCGTTGCAAATCATCTAATATTTCCATTCTATTAGAATCTAAAACAGAATAATCAGTGAACTCTACATAACTTTTTAACTTAGGCTTAACCCTCTCTTTAAGTTCTTCCAAAGTTACTATGAGACCTTTTTTCACTAGCCCATTTATAACAGGCATTACAGTCTTTATATCTAATATCGTACTTATGTCTTTTAGGTATAAAGATTCAGTGGCCTCTAGCGCCTCTAAAATCTTCACTTCTTTAGTATTCAAACCAACGCAGTCAGGTCTATCAGAAGAGGCCAATACAATTTGAGTTTCACTCGCTAGTTTGAAACTGCCAGGTAAAGCTGCATTCATCACCTCCCCTATTGAACACATATAATACGTACTAATCCAAGACCAAAATTTTAGTTGACCTTGAGTCACTATAGGCTCCTCATCAAGCAGATAATCGATATACTTCACTTGATAATCCAAAGGAGCTGTCTCATGAATAGCAGAAATGAGCGCAGTATACAGTTTTGTTCTGCCTATTTGAACAATTACTCGCTGTCCAACTAAAACTAAATCATTCCATTCATTTGGAACCCTATAAGTTAACTCTCCCTTTAAACTCAAAGGAACTATGACTTGAACAAATTTGGTTACTCTCTCCATCCTCTACAAAAGAAGCGAATAAAAGCTTTAGATAAAAAGAATTGTATAACATATAATCTGCCTCGAACCTTCTAACTGGTCAATCTCAAAAAAATGAAACTTATCATAGCAGTTACAAAAAATTCAGCTAATATTATAAGAAATAACAGAGGTTAATTGATAACGATGAATCTTTAATCTAAATGATTAATTATTTAGGCGCCTAGTTACAGAAAGGCCACAGTTGTTAAAATTATACGTTGTTACTTTGAGCAAAATGAAACATGAAACATTTAAAAATTGGAGATTCTGCTCCTGAATTTAAGGTCAAGAATCAATCCGACAGAATGGTTGAGCTAAATCAATTCAAAGGAAAAAAACTAGTCATTTACTTTTACCCAAAAGATAATACGCCTGGATGCACCTCGCAGGCATGTAGTTTAAGAGACAATTATACCGAGTTTACTGACAAAGGGTATGAAATTTTAGGAGTAAGTGCTGACAGCGTTGCAAAACACGAGAAATTTATTGCAAAGCAAAATCTGCCTTTCGATTTACTAGCTGATGAAGACAAGACGATGCTTAATGCTTATGGTGTTTGGGGACTTAAAAAATTCATGGGAAAAGAATATGACGGTATTCATAGAACTACATTTGTCATAGACGAAAACCAAATTATAACCAACATTATAGAGAAAGTAAAAACGAAAGAACACGCAAAACAGATACTAGATGTGTAGGGTTTTTTATAACTACTCAAATAGATTACGTTCTATAAATTATACCTTAGCAAAAAATTAAAAACATGGCGGAAGAACTACAAAAAGAAAAATTAAAGGCTTTACAGCTTACTCTTGACAAAATAGATAAAACTTATGGAAAGGGAACTGTAATGAAACTTGGTGATGAAGCCGTGGAAGAAATGGAATGCATTTCTACAGGATCTTTAACATTAGATTTAGCGCTAGGAATAGGTGGTTTTCCTAAAGGACGTGTAATTGAGATTTATGGACCTGAATCTTCTGGGAAAACAACTTTAGCTATTCATGCCATAGCTGAGGCTCAAAAAGCAGGAGGAATTGCTGCTTTCATAGATGCAGAGCATGCTTTTGACAAATTTTACGCTGAAAAATTAGGCGTTGATACAGAAAACTTACTTATTTCTCAGCCAGACAATGGTGAGCAAGCCCTAGAAATAGCTGATAATCTTATTCGAAGTGGAGCTATCGATATTTTAGTTGTAGATTCTGTAGCTGCCCTTACTCCAAGAGCAGAAATCGAAGGTGAGATGGGTGATTCTCAAATGGGTCTGCAGGCTAGACTAATGTCTAAAGCTTTAAGAAAATTAACGGGCTCTATAAGTAAGACAGGTTGTTGCTGTATATTCATTAACCAACTAAGAGAAAAAATTGGTGTAATGTTCGGAAATCCCGAAACTACTACTGGTGGAAATGCTTTGAAATTCTACTCATCTGTGCGAATCGATATAAGACGATCTACGCAGATAAAAGATGGTGACAATGTGATAGGAAATAGAACAAGAGTTAAAGTTGTTAAAAATAAAGTGGCACCTCCTTTTAGAAAGGCTGAGTTCGATATTATGTATGGGGAAGGGATTTCTAAATCTGGAGAAATACTAGATTTAGCTGTAGAAATGAATATCGTAAACAAGAGTGGTTCTTGGTTTAGCTATGGCGAGTCAAAATTAGGCCAAGGAAGAGATACAGTGAAAAGTTTAATCTCTGACAATCCTGAATTATCAGACGAAATAGAGAATAAAATTAAAGAAACTCTTAATCGCTGATATAATTCTTAGTAAATTATCTAAAGTCTCTGATGAACTATCAGAGACTTTTTTATTTTAGACCAATGAATAAAGTGCTCCTAATATATTTTTCTCTACTGCTCTTCTCCTGCGGAGAAAACGCACCTAACACTTCTCATCTAATGGAGTTTACTTCAGACTTAGATAGTCTAAATACGCTCCTTGAGAAAGAACCAAAGAATGCGGAGGCACTATCTAAAAGGGCCAAAACTTTATATATAAATGGAGAATTTGACTTAGCCATAAATGATTTAAATCAGAAAATGGCTATTTCTGCCACAGATGAGGATTACTATCTGAAAGGAAATATCCTTTTCTCGAATCTTCAAATTAAAAACAATGCAGAAAATGCTAATAAAGCATACCGACTCTGTATTAAAGAAAACCCTGAAAATGCCAACTGTTATGTTAAACTAGCACAGATCCAACAACTCTTAGACAACTATGACGAGTGTATTCAGCTGGTAGACTCCGCATTAATGCTAGACAAACAACTTCCTGATGCCTATTTCATGAAAGGACTAACTTTTGAGCTTAGGAGGGCTAAAGGCGACTCTGCTCTTGCTATTAGCAGTTATCAAACTTCTATCGAACTTGACCCCAACTTTTACTATGCCTATATGAGACTGGGCAACTTACATGCTGCTAAAAATGACTCTTTAGCTATTCAGTACTACAAGTCCGCAATTTATCTTCAACCTGAAAGAATAGAAGCACATTATAATCTAGCTATTTACCTTCAAAATTCTGGAAATTTTGATGATGCTATGAATAGGTATGATAAAATTTTAGAAATTGATCCCTTTTCATTTTTAGCACAGTTCAATCAGGGGTACTTACTGCTCGTTTTTGCCGATCAATACGAACAAGCTAGTTTAAAATTCAGTCAAAGTATTTTGAATAACCCGGAGTATACAGAAGCTTACCATAACCGAGGATTATGTCATAAGAATTTAGGTAGATATGATGAAGCCCGATCTGACTTTAAGCAAGCCTTACAACTAAATCCTGATTTTGACTTATCAGCTATTCAATTAAACGAAATAGAAGGTTTTTAAAGCTTGAGAAATGCATTTCCTAATTTAGACTTATCGGTACTCTCCTTGTATTTCATCAACAATTTAAAGGTATAGAGCTTCTTGTGGTTAGGAACTTCCATTAAAGTAGATTCAAATTTCAAAGATAAATAGGTAGTTTCCGAAAGATCTTGAACATCTACAGCTATTAAGATGACACCATTAACAGCATCGGTGCTAACTACCTCTCCTATCGAACCTATTTGACTCTCTATTTCTATCCCTGATTCTCCCAAAGCCTCTCCTTCTGGAAGTTCGATTTTAAGAGCTACTAAATTTTGTCCTTTCATAACATAAGCGACTGTCTCTTTAAATTCTAGCTTATTTATGGATAAGGGTTTATAAAGATCTACAATCCCTTCTAGCCTTAAAGTAGAAACGGATTCAGATTTCGGGTTTACTATTCTAATGGCACTATTAAGCGCATCTAATACATAAATATTTCCGCCAATCGTACACAAATCTATCGGAGCATTAAATCGAGCCTCATTCAATCTCCCGTCTTTAAATCCTTTTACTGAACCTGTAACATGAGATAAGCCCTCGTCAGTTAACTTTCTTACACTGTGATTAAAGCTATCCAATATATAAATAGAACTCCCAATAGAATGAATAGACCCTGGAAAACTAAGCTGAATAGAATCCTTAAGACCTGCCTGATAGATTGTCTTGATAGATTTCCTATCCAGACATCTCACACGTGGTGTTTTTCTTTCCAATAAATACAAATTTTCATCCTTAAAGCACATAGAATTTGGGTGTGCTAGTGACGCTTCCTCTACTTTCCCATCTTGACTGAAAGACGAATTAGTGCCCGCAATTCTCACCCCAGCTCCCGTATCCAGTGTGACTTTATAAATCTGGCTCTGGTTTATCATGGAAACATATAAAAATCCGTTTTTCAACTCCAATGACCGAGGAAAAGCAAGTGCTTTTTCGTTAAGTCTAATCTCCTTGCCAAGTATGACAGCCTCTTCTCCAGTTCCTAAATATGTTGAAACTTGGTAATTAGTAAAATCAACTTTTCTTATCACATGATTATACGTATCTGCTACATAAAGTACCCGAGCATTACTGTCAAAAACTATTCCATGAGGTTTATTAAATCTCGCTTGGGCAATGTGACCATCTCTATAACCCGCAGTCCCATCTCCAATAACTTCTAATAATACTCCATTAGTTTCTAGTCCTATAATTCTATTATTCCCTGTATCACTGACATATATCGCTAAATCTAATGCATCTGCTGTAATCGACTGAGGAAAATTAAAAAATTCAGATTGAAGAGTTTTATTTATGGGATAAGTAGGAAAAGATAATTTAGGGCTTTTAGTCTTTTTATATTCATCAGCCCACACTTTAGCCGTTTCTCTAACTGATTCTAAATTTGAACTTAAATCCAAAACACTAACACCCGTTCGATTTATGCTCAACATAACATTTCCTATATCTCTATCAAGGTCCATTTTAGCTATCTTCTCATTGACCCCAATCACTAAAGGTCTTTGAGAAACACTCGATTTCCAAATATCATAAGCTTCATTTGGAGTGAAAAGGCCTAAATCCTCTGGATGAAGAAAGTCTATTATCTCAATTTCTGGGATCTCTTTTTTAAGCTCTTCTAGCTCAGAAAGCGTATTTTCATGGACTAAGCTTAAAGGTGACCAAAAATTATAAATCAGTAATCTATTCTTCACATACCTGTAAGATTCTATATTTTGATCTACCCCCATCCAAATGGCTGATTCAGGAATATAAACTTCTAAGAATTGATCAAGCACCTTATCCCTAGTAGGATGATATGTTTTCTTTTTATCCTGCGCTTGGACAGATAAAAAAAAGAAAAGCATTGCAACAGTTATACTATATTTCATTTAATCAATGTTAAATTTCTTCAAAAGAAAAAAGTACGCTAAAGTTAATGACAAAAGAAAGGCCGGATAAATCCGGCCTTTGAAATCTTACATTAAAATGAAAATTACTTTACTGAATCACATATTGCTTTGAAAGCATCTGGGTGATTCATAGCTAGATCGGCTAAGACTTTTCTATTTAACTCTATTCCTTTTGCATGAACTTTACCCATGAATACAGAATAAGACATCCCATGTTGTCTAGCTCCAGCATTAATTCTCTGGATCCAAAGTTTTCTAAAATTTCTCTTTTTGTTTTTTCTATCTCTATAAGAATACTGTAGACCTTTCTCTACTGCATTTTTAGCTACGGTCCAAACGTTTTTTCTGGCACCGAAGTAACCCTTAGCCATTTTAAGGATTTTCTTTCTTCTGGCTCTAGAAGCCACGGCATTTACTGATCTTGGCATTAATTAATTGTTTTTTGGTATACAGTGCCTATTTTAAATAAGACTTAAAACTGCATCCCGGGTTTAACAAAAACACTTTTAAAATTTTAAGCGCACAACTGTCTTTTAATGTTACGCACATCACTCTTATCAACTAATCCTGATTGAGTAAGATTTCTCTTTCTCTTCGTAGACTTTTTAGTAAGAATGTGACTTTTAAAAGCGTGCTTACGTTTGATTTTTCCAGAACCAGTGAGCTTAAATCTCTTCTTGGCGCTAGATTTGGTCTTCATTTTAGGCATCGCTTCTACTTATTTAGTTATTAATATTATTTTTTCTTTGGGTTAATCATTACTGTCATTTTCTTCCCCATTAACTTAGGTAGTTCTTCAACCAAACCAAACTCTTCTAGCTCAGAAATAAATTTCAACAATAATAATTCCCCTCTATCTTTAAACACGATAGTTCTTCCTTTAAAGAAAACGTAAGCTTTCACTTTACTGCCTTCCTCTAAAAATTTCTTAGCGTGATTTAACTTAAACTCAAAATCGTGATCATCAGTATTCGGACCAAATCTAATCTCCTTAACAGTTACCTTAATTTGCTTAGATTTTAATTCCTTCTGCTTCTTTTTCTGATCGTACAAGAATTTCTTATAATCCACAATCTTAGCCACAGGTGGGACTGCCTTCGGAGAGATCTCTACAAGATCTAAATCTTGATCCTGGGCCATAACTAATGCTGCTTTAAGAGAATAAACTCCTACCTCAACATTCTCACCCACAAGTCTTAACTCTTGCGCTCTGATTTCCTCGTTAATTTGGTGCGGGTTCTCTGTTTTAACCCGTCCTAAATACTTTTTTCTACCTCTACGTCTTATAACTTTAAGTTTTTAATTAGCTAATAATTCCTTAATTTCTTCCTGAATAAATTCAGCGAAAGTTTCGATTTTCATTGAGCCCATATCACCCTCACCTTGCTTTCTTGGTGAAACCTCACCACTTTCAGCTTCTTTCTCTCCTACAATAATCATGTATGGAACCCGCTCTAACTCTGCATCACGGATTTTTCTACCAATTTTCTCAGACCTCTCGTCAATCGAGGCGCGAATATCGTAATTATTTAGCAATTCTAGAACCTCTTTAGCATAAGAATTAAATCTATCACTAATTGGTAGTATCTTAACTTGCTCAGGAGTTAACCAAAGCGGGAATTTCCCTGCACAGTGCTCTATTAAAATGGCACAAAATCTTTCCATAGAACCAAATGGAGCTCTGTGAATCATCACAGGCCTATGCGACTCATTATCACTTCCTTTATACTCTAACTCAAATCTCTCTGGCAGATTATAATCTATCTGAACGGTACCCAACTGCCACTTTCTTCCAATAGCATCTCTTACCATAAAATCAAGCTTTGGTCCATAAAATGCGGCCTCACCTAACTCAATAATCGTCTTTAGACCTTTTTCATCAGCAATCTCCTGAATAGCTTTTTCAGCGGCATCCCAATTCTCATCATCACCTATATATTTATCTGGGTTTCCAGGATCTCTTAAGCTAACCTGGGCCACAAAATCCTCAAACTTTAACACCTTAAAAATATAAAGCACTAGATCGATCACCTTTCCAACTTCTTCTTTCACATCCTCGGGAGCACAGAATATATGAGCATCGTCTTGAGTAAATCCTCTCACCCTAGTTAAGCCGTGTAATTCTCCACTTTGTTCATACCTATAAACTGTACCAAATTCGGCCAGCCTTAAAGGCAAATCTCTATATGATCTCGGAACTGCTTTGTAAATCTCACAGTGATGAGGACAGTTCATCGGTTTTAAAAGATACACCTCTCCTTCTTGGGGAGTTTCTATCGGCTTAAACGCATCATCACCATACTTAGCCCAATGACCACTCGTCTCGTATAATTTTTTGTTTCCGATATGAGGAGTAATTACTGGAAGATATCCAGTTTTTCTTTGTTCCTCCTTTAAGAAATTCTCCAATCTCCCTCTCAAATCAGCTCCTTTGGGTAACCAAAGAGGTAATCCCATCCCTACAGTTGGAGAGAAATGGAAAAGACCTAGCTCCTTTCCTAGCTTACGGTGGTCTCTTTTCTTAGCCTCTTCGAGTAGCGCTAAATGTGCCGTCAAGTCTTTATTCTTTAAGAATGTTATACCATACACTCTTGTTAATTGCTTATTCTTCTCATCTCCTCTCCAATAAGCACCTGCTATGCTCATCACCTTAGCAGCTTTAATAAATCCAGTATGAGGAATGTGAGGCCCACGACATAAATCCGTAAATCCTCCTTGTTTATAAAATGTAATCTGACCGTCTTCTAGACCTTCTAACAACTCCAACTTATAAGGATCATCTTTTTCTTGGAAATACTTAACGGCATCAGCTTTAGATATCTCTATTCGCTTGAAAGGACTCTTCAAACGAGCTAACTCAATCATCTTTTCCTCTACCTTCTTAAAATCATTATCGGTGAACTCCTGACCCATAAAATCTACATCATAGTAGAATCCATTTTCAATAGGCGGGCCTATAGCCAATTTAACTCCAGGAAAAAGCGACTCTAAGGCTTCAGCTAATAAGTGAGCAGAACTATGCCACATAGTAGATTTTCCGGCATCTGCATCAAAAGTCAAAAGCTTAAGAGAAGCGTCAGTAGCAATCTCTCTGGTAGCATCCCAAATCTCCCCATTAACCTCAGCAGCTAAAACGTTTCGAGCTAAGCCTTCACTTATTTCGGTAGCTACTTGTAAAGCAGTAACTTTATCTTCATACGATTTTACTGAGCCATCAGGCAGTGTAATATTTACCATTTTCTCTTAAATTTTAAGTATACAAAGATAGGAATTACAAGGGCTTTAAGCTTCTTAATAATAAAGATTTTTAGATTCTAAACCTTAGTTTTAACTTTATCCCAAGTCTTGATTTGCCATAAACAAATAGTGGTACAGATATGATTTCCAGACAGATCAAACGCTTTAATTTCAGCTGTCAAATCAACAACTCCTTCTTTCTTTAATTTAGGGATTAACTCACTATTCACGTCAGCCTCACTTAGCTCAAAGATCGCATTAATGTCCTCCTTTCCTTGATAATGATAGGTAGAAGTAAGGCTTTTCATGATTAATCTGTAATCAGTAGTTCCCAGGTGTCTTAAAATCAACAAACCTGAACTGTACTCAGAGGCTGTAGTCAAAGCACAAGCATGGATACCTTTAAGATGATTTAAATTTGATCTGCGATACGGAATCCTTACGACCACACGCTCAGAGGTAATCTTCTCTACACTAAATCGATGAGGCCTATTAAAAGGGATCATTTTTCTCATTAGAGGGTTTAACATTTTAAGTAATCTGGGGCTAGACCCTGCTCTCACCAAAATACCTTTTAAATCTTTCATAGAATTTATATTATAAAAAAAAGCTTACCAGTAAATTTCACGGATAAGCTTTGAAGAAAAAAAACTCCCAATTTGGGACAGTTACCCCATATCTTGAGCGTCTAGTATTGCTTTAATATTTGGTCTGAAATACAATTCACTTTTCATGACTTTTCCATCTTCTCTATAAATAGGCTCTCCTTCAGCATCTAATTTTGACATATTGCTACGCTGAATCTCTAAAAAAACTTCTTCTATCTTATCCTGCATCCCATGCCTTAACATGGTTCCGCAAAGGATATATAACTGATCACCTAAAGCATCTGCCACCTCCACTAAATCGTTATTATTAGCGGCCTCCAGATATTCTTCATTTTCTTCTTTCATAAGATTAAAACGAAGCTCTTTTTCAGAACTAGACAGGGCTACCGTTGGACTGTAATTATTACCAATTTTAAATGAGTCATGAAACTTTTCTACACAACCTATAATCTCCTTGAATTCCATGTTTTTTTTATGTAAAGCAATTTACTTCTGGCTCCTCAGCTAAGTCGTGCCCTCAGATAGAAGTTATCCACTTAAGATAATTTCTTTTCAACCCTATCCTAATTTTGCTTAACATGATTTAACAGCTAATAACATAAATAATAAGCAGGAAATTACCGCCCAATATTAACTTTACATAAGAACGATAAAGGAGTATTAAGAATAGAAAAATGGAAGAGAATCACCCAAATAATATCACTAAAAACCAGAACCAAGACATACAAAAGCTAAATGAACTAATCATTAGTAAAGGTGCATTTATTGGCTTAATGAGAGCTGAAGTAGGCAGGGCTATTATTGGTCAGAAAAATATGGTAGAAAAACTACTCATAGGCCTATTAAGTGACGGCCATGTTCTTCTTGAAGGCGTCCCTGGATTAGCAAAAACCCTAGCGATAAACTCCTTATCCAAAACTATAGGTGGAAAATTTAGCAGAATTCAGTTCACACCCGACTTACTTCCTGCCGATGTAACAGGTACGCTAATATACAGTCAAAAAACTGGAGATTTCTCAGTAAAGAAGGGTCCAATATTCGCTAACTTTTTACTGGCAGATGAAATAAACCGAGCGCCCGCGAAAGTACAGTCCGCTCTTCTAGAAGCCATGCAAGAAAAACAAGTGACGCTAGGAAATGAAACCTATAAACTACCTAGTCCATTTTTAGTTTTAGCTACCCAGAATCCATTGGAGCAAGAAGGGACTTACACACTGCCCGAGGCGCAAAGCGATAGATTTATGCTAAAGCTAGTGCTAGATTATCCTTCAATAGAGGAAGAACGAGAAATTGTTCGACTTAATTTGAATAAGGATGAATTTACTATTCCGAATAAAGTAGTAAGCACAAAAGAAATTTTAGAAGCCAGACAATTGGTTAAATCCATTTACATGGATGATAAAATAGAGCAGTACATTCTGGACATCGTCTTTGCCACGCGAAACCCAGAAAAATACAATTTAGCTCATCTTCAACCTCTCTTAAGATTCGGTGGCTCACCCAGAGCCACAATAGCTTTAGCTAAAGCCTCTAAGGCAAATGCCTTTCTTCAGCAAAGAGGTTATGTTATTCCTGAAGATGTAAGAGAAATCTGTTACGATGTATTGAGACACCGAATAGGCATGACCTATGAAGCTGAAGCCGAAGACATCAACCAAGAACAAATAATTACGGAGATCCTGAATAAAGTAGAAATCCCTTAACCTCAGCGCTTATGGAAACAAAGGAATTACTCAAAAAAGTACGCGCCATAGAGATTAGGACGAAACAAATTTCCATGCAGATGTTTAGTGGGAACTATCACTCTAAATTCAAGGGAAGAGGTATGTCTTTTAGAGAAAATAGAGAATATTATTCTGGTGATGACATCCGCGCTATAAACTGGAATGTAACGGCTAAAATGAACGCACCTTACACTAAGGTTTTCGAGGAAGAAAGAGAGTTAAATGCACTCATATTGGTAGATATAAGCTCAAGCAATCTTCTAGGAAGCGGAAGTCAAACCAAGAAAGATCTCATAACAGAGATTTCTGCTGTTCTCTCTATGAGCGCTATCCAAAACAAGGATAAGGTAGGTGTTCTTTTTTTCTCTGATGCGATTGAAAAGTACATCCCTCCTGCTGGTGGTAAATCCCATGTTCTGAAAATAATACGAGACTTGGTTCACCTCTCTCCTGTTTCTAAAAAAACAGATATAAATCAAGCCTTGATTTATGCCAATAGGATGCTAAAAAAGCGAAGCATCATATTTCTGATTTCAGACTTTAAAGCGGATAATTACAGTGATAATTTAAAGCGAACGAACCTCAAGCATAGCTTGACCGCTATTCAGATTATAGACAAGCGTGAAACGCAAATGAGTGACATAGGACTGGTACAACTAAAGGATGCCGAAAGCGGAAAGCTAAAATGGGTAAATACGAGCTCTTATAAAACTAGAAAAAAATACAATAGTCTTATGACTGAACGTCAGGACGGCTTAGAAAAAATGTTTTTGAAAAGTGGAATAAATACGACCCAAATCTATACCGACCTTCCATACATCAAACCTTTAACAGCTCTTTTCCAGAGAGGCAAATGAAACATTTCTATTTAGCCATATTAGTAACTTTATCTTGGTCTACCCTATTCTCACAGGTAGAACTGAATACGATATTACCTAACGACAGTATACTTATAGGCCAGCCTGTCAGCTATGAACTAACTCTTCTATTAAAAAATGAATCAGACTCGGCTTTTATTAATTGGTTCATTCCTCTAGACTCTTTAAGTGAGGGACTAGAGATTATAGAAGTAGGCACTATTAGAAATGAAGAGGACAGTTATTCCATTTCTAAAAAAATCGTGTTTAGAGCGGAAAAAACAGGGTTCTACCCTATAAAACCAATTACAGTTAAAGTTCGTGATAAATCATTTACAAGTCAAGCTAAACTCGTGGGGGTTTACAGCACATTAACCAACCCTGCGCAAGAGGAAATTAGAGCGGAAAAAGAAGGCAATGAAGTGTCTTACGGAATAGGAGACTGGCTGATAGACAACTGGATTTGGATCGGAGTCTTTCTAATAATCATCGCCTCTGCTGTAATAGCTATAAAACGATTTACCAATCGACAAAACCCAGAAGAAAGTCCAACCGAAATAGCAACAGAACCTAAAGAACCTGCTTACAGTATAGCTCAAAGAAAAATAAACCATCTATCAGAGAAGAAACCTTGGCAGGATGGCGACCTAAAAGCCTACCACACCTCTATAAGCTATATTCTCAGAGAATATTTAGAAGGTGAGCTTCGTTTTCAAGCACTAGAAAAGTCGACATCAGAGATACTAACCGAATGCTCTAAAAAAGGTTTTTCTGAAAAAAATATGCGTTCGATCAAACAGCTGCTTTCTTTAACTGATTTAGTAAAATTTGCAAAGCAACTTCCTACTGAAGATGAAAACAAAGAGATTCTCTCCAGCATAAAGCAAATAATAGATACTATTCACTCTGAATTTAGTCCCGAAAAATCGTGATTTCTAGAAAAAACATAGTGCCACTGATTCTGTTTTACGCGTTCTTACTATGCCTAACTCTTATAGGCATTCAGCTGTATGATTTTCATTCGCCAAAATGGCTGTTAACATTAATAGTCCTGCCCTTTATCTCTTTCTTTTTTATTAAAAATAAACATGAAATTTTCGGAGAACTAACCTTAAATGAAGTGAGCGAAATTCCAGCATATGCCTTCCTTCAAGCGCTCCCTTCGAGTTATAAATACCTCTCTAAAACAGCCCTGTTCTTCATGATTCTAAGTCTAGCTCGGCCGCAAGAAGACATGGTACCAAAAGACATTTCTAAAGAAGGGATAGATATAATTATAGCACTGGATGTAAGCTTAAGTATGCTAGCCAAGGATTTTGAGCCAGACAGATTGGCCGCAGCTAAACGAGTAGCTAAGGAGTTCGTGAAAGATAGACAAAATGACCGAATAGGAATCGTTATTTATGCCGCAGAAAGCTACCCTATAGTGCCGCTTACAAGCGACAAACAGACTATCCTTAATGCTATAGATGGCATTGAATTTGGAGAATTAAAAGATGGAACTGCTATAGGAATGGGATTAGCCTCGGCTGTAAATAGGCTAAAAGAATCAAGTTCAGAAAGTAAAGCTATAATCCTCTTATCCGATGGTGAAAACAACCAAGGAGAGATAAGACCGGAGGTAGCCAGCGAACTAGCTAAAGCATACGGAGTAAGAGTTTACACTATAGGAGTGGGAAGTGAAGGTACCGCCCTATCCCCAGGCAGAGATAGATTTGGCAACATCGGATATAGAGAAGCTCCTGTTAGAATAGATGAAAGAACGCTTTATGAAATCGCTGAAAAAACAGGAGGACAATACTTTAGAGCTACCAGCGAGGAAAAATTAAAAGAAATTTATTCAGAAATAGATAAGCTCGAGAAGACTAGATTCGAAGCCACTATTATTAAACAGAAAGCGGATGTTTTCTATAAGTTTCTATGGATCTCCCTCGGTTTAATGATCATAGTATTCGCACTAAAAAACCTTCTCTTTAAATCCATTTTTTCATGAAAAAAAGAGAAGAAATATGGCCTATTCGTTCGCTCATCTGGGCACTTCTTCTACTCGAAGCTTTTGTCTTCCTGATCTACTGCACAATATTTCATTCTTCTATAGACTTCTTAGCGTTTTTAAAGTGGGAGTTTAAACAGTATAAACCGCTATTCGTTTTGTCTCCTTTAATTTCTTTTGTCTTTATATGGCTATGGCATTGGAAAACCAAGGCTATATTAAACTGGAAAGAAACCTCAGATTTAAAGAGAACACTAAAGAATGATCTCTCTTTTAAGGATTTATCCTTTAAAAATTCTGTGGCGCGGTTCATTTCAGTAAAACTAGCTCTACTTCTTCTAATCACAGCTCTTTTAGGCCCTAAATCAGGTGGAGAAATGACCGAAACTCTTTCTGAAGGTTTAGAGGTTATGATAGCGCTAGACCTGTCTAAATCCATGCTCGCTGAAGACGTTCAGCCCAACAGATTGTACGCGGCAAAAACGGCCATAAAAAATATTCTAAAAAAGATGGACGGAGATAAAGTAGGCTTAGTGGTCTTCTCTGCCAATGCCTATACACAAATGCCGCTGAGTAATGATTATGCCTCTGCCATAAACTATTTAGAATCCTTAAACACATCTACAGTTCCTATCCAAGGAACGAGTATTTCAGAGGCCATCAAAGTCTCTATGGAGGGCTTCGATCAAAACTCTAGTGCCAGTAAAAGCATATTACTCTTCACAGATGGAGAAGATCATGAGGAGGAGCTAGAAGAAACTTTAAATATAGCTAAGGAAGGCCAAATTAAAATATCATGCTTGGCTTTAGGTTCAGATTATGGAGCGCCTATCCCCAATTCTAACTCGGAAGATAAATACAAGAAAGACAAACAAGGAAACACCGTAATATCTAAAGCCAATATTCCGCTGCTACAATCTATAGCTGAATCAAATGATGGGTTTTTCAGCCAAATTAAATCTAGCTCACCTAAAGAAGTTAAAGACTTAAACGGCTATTTAAGAACTCAAGAAAAAACAGAAACTGGTGCATTTATGTTCAATAACTTAACCCCTAGATTTCAAGTACCGCTACTTTTAAGCGTGTTGTTTTTTATTATTTCTATGCTCATAAAAGAAAAAGAGGGCCCATGGTTTTAAGAATATTTTTATTCACTTTTCTCGCGTTGCAATGCGTACCTACATTCTCTCAAAGCTCCAAGCTAAACGCAGCTTTAGGCTCTGATTTATATAAGGACAGTCTGTATGATGAATCTATTCATCTTTATAATGAGAGCTTGAAACTAGAGCCGAATAATGAATACCTATTCAATTTAGGGAATGCTTACCTCAAAGCAGAAGATTTAGAAAATGCCAAGAAGACTTACTCCCAATTATTAAACTCTTCCTCAGCCAGTGATCATCAAAAATCTAAAGCCGCTTATAATTTAGGGAATCTAAATTATGCAGAACAAAACCTTGGGGATGCTATTAAAAATTACAAAGAAGCACTGCGCTTAAATCCCGAGGATATTCAAGCAAGTGAAAATTTACAAATCGCTCTAGCGCAGCTTCAACAGCAGCAAGAGAAAAAAGAACAACAAAAACAGCAGGACCAAAACCGGGACGAACAAGGAGGAGAAGAAGACTCTCCTACTCAACCAAAAGAAGACTCTGATCAGGAGAAAAATGAAGAAGAAAAGAAGTCAAGTCAATCTGATCATATAGATCTGGATAAAGCAGATGAAATCATGGATTATCTAGATCAGGTAGAAAAAAAGACAAGAGAAAGATTAAATAGCAACAAGGATAAAAAAGGTACGGGAGCGAATAAAAAACCTGAGAAAGATTGGTAAGACTCATTACATTCATATCATTCTTGTTCACTCAAAGCTTCGCTTTTTCTCAAGGAATATCTGTAGAGTATCCAAAAGTGGTAGCGGTAGGTCAGCAATTTAATATTAGCTACATCATAAGCACTAACGAGGCCTCTGACTTGACTATTTCTAATGACGACAAGGAATTAAACATCATAAATAAAAGAACTCCCTCGAGAAAGTTAAATAGAGATAAAAGCGTTACCTACGTATTCTCCGTAATACCAGAAAAGACAGGAAACTCAATTCAGATTCCCTCCCTATCCGCCAAGGTAAAAAGCCTTCAAATAACTTCAAAAAAATCTACTGTAAATGTGGTCTCTAACAAAGCCACAGAAGGAAGACAAAACTACACTGCTCGACTAGAGTTAAACTCTAACACTTTGTATGAAGGTGAGGCTATCATAGCTGAACTCAAAGTATATTTTTCTGTAAATATCCAAGATCTTAACGGCAGCTTCATTACCACAAGTGAGGAACTGAGCATAAAAAAATTAGATCAACATGATTTCGAACAAAGCCAGGCCTTGCTTAACGGAAAACTCTACAACACGGCCATAATAGGCCGCTATAGAATCACTGGAGATTTGGCTGGAAATTATGAAATACCAAGTCTACCAGTAAACATTACTATGCGCAACAAAGTAAGGCAAGGACTAGTTACCCGATACACCGATGAAATAATCACAATACAAACCTCTCCATTAAATTTACGGGTATTACCAATAACTCAAGATAAACCTAAAAACTACTTAGGAGTATTTTCTGAATTAGAACTAGAGGCAGTATACCCTAGAGAATCACTAAGCTATTCAGAGGCGGCAACACTAGAGCTGCAGCTCACTGGAAAAGGTAACTTCTGCACTTTAGCTACTCCTAAACTCCCTGAGCTAAACTCATTATTTGAAATTTACGAACCTTCAGTAAAATCTGATTACTCAAATTTAGCTTACGACCCAAACGGCAAAGTAACATTCGAATACACTTTAGTTCCTAAAACAGTAGGCTACATCAAAGCGGATAACCGATACTTATTCTTCTTTAACTCATCAACTGAAAAATTCGACTCGCTAGAAATCAATGGGTTTACTTTAACTGTGGAAACTGGCACTAAGAAGGAAATCTCTTTCTCCCCAGAAATAGCAGAGACAGCTTTTAAACCAATATCCAAAGAGACACTAAGTAATCCTAGAAGACCCATTATCAAGTCACTTTTCACTTATTTAATCGGGTTAATATCTATCGTTATCACGTTTGTTCTAGCATGGGTATTGAGATTGACTAATACTAATAAGCAAAAGAAGCTTAAAGAAAATGTGGTGATTTCACCGTATAAAAAATTCGAAACGCAACTTGAAACAATGAAGTCTTCACTTCGCATTAAAGATGCCTATGGGAAACTACTAGAATACACAGAAACATATTTTTTATCTAAATTCTCATTAACTAAACATTCCTTTACAAAGGAGAGTTTATCTTCCATTCTACCTATGGAGATTGCCATTAAAAGTATTCAGTTTATAGAACGGTTAGAATTACAGAAATTCGGAAATAATGCTGACGCAACAGATAATGAAGAAGAAGTGAGAAAATTAGTTTTAGAATCTAAAGCATTAATTAACCAAATTGAACAGTTAAAATGAAAACAGTTATGACACTGATTAGTTGTTCTTTTGTTCTCATTAGCAGTTTTGCTATGCCTACACCAAAAGAATTTTCTCAACTAGTAATTGAAGGAGATAGCTGTTTTCAAGAACAGAATTTCGCAGAAGCCATAGTGAAATACGAACAGGCTAGAAAGTTAGATTCTAGCCATCCTGAGCTTCTCAGAAACTTAACTGCGGCTTATGAGAATACTACTAACAGCGCAAACACTCTCTTTATTTCGGACATCAGAAGTTTTAGTAACCGACTCTTCAATCCAAGATTTAAGGACCTCTATTCTTTTACGAGCTACATCCTACTCATTCTCTCAATAATTTTCTTTACTAGAGACCTAAGCGTTACTCATCATAAAAAAATTCATCTCATCCTCTATTCATTGGCTGTGCTTAGCATCGTTTTAGCTTTAGTTACTCAGTCAACTAATTCAAAAGAAGCTATAGTGAATATTTCTGAAGCTAAGATTTATGAATCTACGTCAGAAACTGCTCCACTAGTTACATCTGTAAACCCTGGATACAAAGTAAGAGTATTAAAATCCTACGAAGAATGGAGCTCCATAGAACTTCCTACAAAACAAAAAGGATGGATAAAAAACAACGTAATAAAACCGATTTAGAAACAGGGATTCACCCCTACGAAGCCTTATAACCAAAGGAAATAGATGAATCAGCAGCTAGACATAGAAAAAAAGAGATTTTTAATGGATTTAGGGTAAGAGTTAGATGTATAAAGTTAACTCTAGTGCGAGCTACTTGAAAGAATAATAAGACCAAAAAAAAGCATTCCCGCTGGAACACTTTTTTACCTTAACCAATATTAATCTCTGTTTATTCACCTATTTGACTTAGGAGAGAGTAACTCATGTTTCTGTATAACGCATGGTTTTCAGTTTAGGTTTCACTTTTTTTTAAAGTAAAACGTTTAATACCCAAAAAAAAATGAAGCACTACATTCTATTTTACAGACTCTTAGTGCATTTAAATTGATACTATTTTTATTAATGATTGCTAAAAATCGGCACAAAAAAAACCCAGTGATTAAACTGGGTTTTTAAAGCGGAGAGTGAGGGATTCGAACCCCCGGTACGTTGCCGCACAATGGTTTTCAAGACCACCGCATTCGACCACTCTGCCAACTCTCCGCGGCAAAGATAATTCCTTTTTTAAGTACCAACCAAGCTTTTTGAAGTGATTATTTTAGTTTTTTTTTGAATGCCCTACTGACGGGGATTTGCTAACTTTGTTGTAGATGAAAAAACTCAACGCAATACTCATTATAGTACTCTCCAGTATTTTTTCCGGTTCGTTATTAGCTTCAATTCAGGTGAATTTTGACTACAAAACCTTTTTAATTCCAAATGAAGGTCCTTATGTAGAAACTCACCTTAACTTCATTGGCGGCACCATGAAATACGCTAGAAATACCAATGGCTTACTACAAGCTAACATAGAAGCTTTAATTATTTTCAGAAACTTAGAACGAATAGTAGCCTACGAAAAAATAAATCTAACGAGCCCTGAAACCATGGATTCTTTATTTGTAGATTTCCTAGACATAAGACGTTTCACCTTGGCATCAGGCTCTTACTTTTTAGAGTTATCCATCACTGATCTTAATCTAGAAAATAGCACTCCCCTCATGTATGAAGAAATTGTGGAAATACCAGCTTACAATTTGCTCACTATTTCTGATATTATTTTAATCAGTGGTTGGGGACCTACAGAGGAAAGTAATGACTTAAGTAGAAGCGGTTATGATGTTTTGCCACGCGTGTCTAGCGTATATTCTGGAGATGATAATCAACTCGCTTTTTACACAGAAGCTTATCACACCGATAAATTTTTCAGTGATGGAAAGGAATTTATTATTTCAACCTCGATAGAAAATGCATATTTCACCAAAGTCATTGAGGAATCTGTAAATTATAAAAAGTTTAGCCCAAATTCAGTAATTCCACTCATTCAAACTAAACGAATTAATGAGCTGCAAGAGGGCGTTTACAACTTGACTATCGAAATTAGAGATAGAGAAAATGTGGTTCAATCTTCGAAAACATTGGAGTTCATAAAGACCTCTGGAAATAATACAAACAGCTCTACAGGAGAGAATAAAGAAGTACTTGATGAATTCTCTGTATATGTGGACCAACTGAAAGATGAAGATCAATTATACGCCCATCTACTTTCATTAGAGCCTATAGCAGACGTGTATGACTTAAGAACTATTCGCAGCACTATTTCTAATGATCGATCAGATGATGATCTAGAAGTTATTAAAACTGAAAAAACATCAAACGAAAATATTCAACTACAGATCGAATCAAACGCCAAGCTCAAAAATATGCAAAATTTTCTTTACAAGTTTTGGGTAGAGAAAAGTCCAGAGGGTCCTTTACAATCTTGGCTTGAATACCTTAGTAGAGTAGAAGCTGTAGACGCGGAATTTGGGAATAGACTGAAAAAAGGATTTGAAACTGACCGAGGAAGAATTTATTTAGAATACGGATCGCCTAATACACGAGTTATTAGAAAACATGACACTGGAGCAAACCCTTATGAAATATGGCATTTCTATCAAGCTAAGGAGTTCGCTAATAAACGCTTTGTCTTCATGGATACTGACCAAGTATTAAACGATTACAGGCTCATTCAAAGTGATATGATAGGAGAGGTCCGAAATGACAACTGGATAGACATGATTTTAAGCGGTGTTCAAACCAATAGAGTGAATAATCAAGGACAAGGCGCGCTCGATAAAACAACCTTCTCTGACGGAGCCAGAAACATAATCAAAGACCTATATTTGAACCCGCGTTAATTATCACTGGTAAAATTGAAGGAAACAGCAGTAGTCATTTTAAACTTTAACGGTAGAAAGCTTCTAGAAACCTATTTGTCTTCTGTTGTTAAATACTCTCATCAAGCCGAAGTCATTATTATAGATAATGCTTCCACAGATGAAAGTATTCCATATTTGAATGAATTCCATCCGACATTACAAATTGTTTCTTTAGATAAAAATTTAGGCTATGCTGGAGGCTATAATTACGGCCTCAAATTCATAAATAACAAGAATTTATTGCTCCTAAATAGTGATGTCGAGGTAACTGAAAATTGGCTAGGACCTATTTTAGAATTTCATGAATCTCATGAAAATGTAGGGTGTATTCAACCTAAAATCTTAGACTGGAATGACAAATCTAAATTCGAATACGCAGGTGCAGCTGGAGGTTTTATGGACAAAGACTTATTCGCCTTTTGCAGGGGAAGAATGCTGAGTGAGCTTGAAATAGATTCTGGTCAGTATGATGAGCCCTTAGAAGTTTTCTGGGCTTCAGGTGCTTCTCTGTTTATTAGTTCTGCTGTCTTCAAGGATATTGGTGGGTTTGATGAGGATTTCTTCGCACACATGGAAGAGATAGATTTATGCTGGAGATTACAAAACAAAGGTTATACAAATTATTGTGTTCCTGAGAGTCGTGTCTACCATTTAGGAGGAGGCACCCTATCTCAGAATAACTCGCACAAGACTTATTTAAATTTCAGGAATAATCTATTTATAATTACTAAAAACTTTAGAGGCATTCTGATCTTTAAAATTTTCTATAGGATGTTACTGGATGGTATAGCAGCATGGCGATTTCTATTTAGAGGAGAAGTGGCTAATTTTATAGCGGTAGCCAAAGCTCACTTCATGTATTATTGGCATCTTCCAGTCTTACTTAAGAAAAGAAAAAAATGCCTTCCAAAAGAAAAAGTGGAAATAAAAGGATTCGTTAATAAAAGTCTGATTTATTCCTTTTTCATCTTAAAAATAAAAAAATACTCGGAATTTATGAAGTAACAAGTATTAGACCTGCAGTTTCCCCTCTGCATCAAAGACACAACAAACTATTTCTATAGACTCGATAATAGAAAGTATTTTCGAATTTGAAATAGCTAATCTAAACGGGCCTTTACTTAGAAACACTAAACTAGAAAAAGTCAAATATTCCGACATTATAAGTGCTATACAAAAAAGTAAAGTGAAAAAAAACATGAATAAAGTCCACGAAGAATCAAGCGTCAGACCTCTTGAAATTGAAGCCAATTATCAAATTTAAAAGTTGAGAGAGAAACTAGAAACAGTTCAATGGGCAATAGGTCAGGTGAAACTAGTTTTGTTGATGGTCGTATAGAAATATCCATTCAAGCTTCTGTGCAATTCATTGTTAAATAAAATATTTATGCAACAAGAACCTCCTAATTCACTAATTTCTTGTCTACTAACTAATTGCCAGTAGATATGAATTTCTGGAAAAAGATGCCACTGTCCAGGGCAGTATTACCATTTCTTTTAGGTGTTTTTCTAGCATTAGAAGTAGGATTCCAAACACACTCTTTGTTTTGGATTATTCTGATTTTTCTTTTAGCTATTATTGGAATATTAAGTTTAAAAAAGGCTAAGAAATTCTATAATTCAATTATTTCTGTGGCTATCCTAAGTTCCTTGCTACTATTGGGTGTTTTTAGAGGAGAATCATTTAGTTCTCAACTAAAAAAAAATTCATTAACCACCTCAGAGATAAACTCTACAGAAGCATTTCTCATAGAGCTTAATGGTAGAATTACAGAGAAAAAAAAATCCTTTAAAATCCCAGGTGTTATAAAAGGAATCTATAAAAACAGGGAGCTTTTACCCCATTATGAGAAAACACTAATTTATTTTCCGAAAACAGAGTATGACGACACCCTAAGATTCACAAAAGAAATAGTCACCACTCAGAAACCTAGTCTAATTACATCACCAAAAAACCCAGCAGAGTTTAACTACCAGAAATATCTTAAAAAACAAGGTATTAGCAATCAATTTTATCTACCCTCCTCAGCCATAACAGAAATCACTAAGCGAACCAAAATTTCTTATCAGGAATATTTCGAAAAACTCAGAGAATATAATCTTGAAATGCTTAAATCCTTAGGAGTTAGAGGTGAAGTATTTGGAGTTGTTTCAGCCCTTGTTTTCGGACAAAAAGACTACCTAGAACCTGAACTATACAAAGCCTACGGAACTGCTGGAGCCACACATGTACTCGCCGTCAGTGGTCTTCATGTTGGTTTAATTTATCTTATTCTAGCTTGGCTCTTAAAGCCACTACTCAAGAATAAATTCACCAAATGGCTTAGGTTATTTCTAATTCTTCTAGGCCTGTGGTTTTATGCAGCCTTGACAGGCTTCTCGCCTTCCGTTTTACGCGCATGTACCATGTTTTCATTTATCTCTTTAGCCAGCAATAATTCAAGCGGGTCTAACATTTTTAACACCTTAGCTGCAAGCGCCTTCTTTCTTCTATTAGTTCAACCCAACCTAATAATGGAAGTCGGATTCCAACTATCTTACTCTGCAGTACTAGGAATACTCCTAATTCAGCCATGGCTCTATAAACTGATTTATATAAAAACAACTCTACTGGACAAAGCCTGGCAAATCGTCACTGTATCCATTGCTGCCCAGGCAGGAACCTTTCCACTTGCCCTTCTCTATTTCCATCAGTTCCCCAACTATTTCATCCTCTCCAATCTATTTGTCATTCCATTGGCCACACTCATTTTATACCTCACGCTGATCACTCTATTCATCTCCTTTATTCCAATTATATCCAACGCCTCCAATTTACTCGCAGGCCTATTAAACCAAGTAGTTCTATTTCTAAATAAGTCGATAAAAATAATAGAAAAACTACCCATGGCGAAAACCGAAGGGATAGATATAAACATTTGGGAATGTCTTATACTCTATGGAATAATTGGATTTCTAATTTTAACTGTAATTCACCAATCCTATTCAGCTCTAAAATGGTGTTTAGCTCTGTTTCTAGTATTAATCGGGTTGCAATGCCATGAAAGAATACAGCAGCACGCTCAAAACTCACTGCATATACACTTAATAAATAATGAAAGAGCAATTTCCATCTTCGAAGGAAGAACTTGTTATTTCATTTGCTCTGAGAGCTTATGGAAAGATGAAACTCGAATGAAATTTCACGTAAACCATTTCTGGAATAAGTCAGGAATCTCAAAAATAAATCATGTGTCAATTTCTGAGGATTACGAAGAAGGAAAATTCTTTAGAAAAAAAGGGGACTTCATCACTTATAATGGTTCTGTAATAGCACTTGGAGGAGACCCTAACTTAGATGGTAATTCGAAAAATAAATCGATATTTTTAATCGATGAAATTCCATATAACGCGGAGACTTTTCTCTTCGATAAAGTCATTGCAGACGGTAAAACAAAAAAAAAATACCGATTAAACCCTAAACATAAAATTTTAGAACTCGATTATTGTCTAGAAGTTAAGTAATTCTAATGGCACTAATTCTGCATAAGCCCCCAAATTAGCAACTCCAGTAAAGAAGAAATATCAACTACACAATTGTTTTCTCTGGAGTATACAGTTTCTGTATAAAAAACGTCCTAATCGAAAAGGCAATACAGTAAATTTTGTAATATCTATATAGAGTAATTATGCCAATTTATGATGAGAAAACTAATCCTCGGAAGTGGTCTGCGATGTTTGGGTAAGAAAGGTTCTAGAGTCGTTAAAAACATCTCATTTAGAATTTCTCTTACCGCTCTATAAATTATATAGCACAGGTTTTGTTTGCTCAATACACCACTAGTAATAAAATTTAACTTCACCACCCCCAGTCTCATCAACGCTCCGAATCATAACAGCAAAATATTAATCTAAACCCTGTAAAGGATTGTACAGTTAAAAACAGAAGGATTATATCGCTCAAAAGATTCTTGATAAGAATAAGATTTTGAATTTGATCTATAGGATAAAGGGTAGCAAAGATTTCACCTTGGTTCTGGAGGGATTATTTAGTTCTGCTGTCATGCGACAATTAGAAGGATAATTTTTATCTCTACGAAGTCTTTATTAAACAAACGTATTGTCAGATTACAATTATCTTTGCATACATATAAATT
>DDEI01000010.1 GCA_002336675.1 Flavobacteriales bacterium UBA1958
ATTTCACTAGACAGCTTGAATCAATTGGTAACTAATGAAAATCAAAATTTTAATGTGACGTTAGATAGCTTGAATCAAGTGGTAACTAATGAACGTCAAAATTTAAATATTATGTTAGATAGCTTAACAGAAATAATCGCAAATGAGCGTCAAGTTTTCAAAAAAGAGATTAACGAAAAGGGCCTTGAAATCTCTAACCTCAATGTTCAAACTGATAAATTGAGCTCGAAAAGTGCCTCATTAGGCACTCAGCTTGATTATAAAGAAGAGCAGCTAGATTCACTGACTTTGAAAACAACAAGACAATCCGCTATTATTGATTCTCTAAGATCTCTTACAACAATTATAAAACCCTCAAATAATTTACTGTTTAACCCCTCAAGTGGAGATATGAAATATGGTGACTCTTATGATATTGAAAATACTAGCTTCGAGGATTATTCAGAAATTTATTGTAGTTGTCTAAGTGCTGTAACTAATGTAATGAAAGAAAATAAAGATTATGATAAAGCTATGGGGTCCTATGGGATAGACGGTTATGATAGATTATCTATGTCAGAGAAGAAAACAACAAGGGCAAAAGAGATACTTAAATATTATTTGTCGCCTGCTGAATGTTCTACTTTCAGAGACCCATATTATTTCGACTTAATATTTAAAAAAGAAGTTTTGAATCTGTGTGAAAACTGGTAACGCAGACTAATTTCAAAATTAAGCTCATCCATCAGCCCTTTGCACAAATTTAAACTTCAAAATCATTGCTACGGAAGCAGTTTAGAAATGAGGGGCTTTTTTTTGACGCATATAACAATCACTGAAAAATCATATCTTGCTAAAGAAAGAAACGCTTTTTAGCGTAAACGTTATAGACCATTCCTAAAATGACAATCAAGGAAATACTTCAAACGACTTCACACAGACCATGGAAATTACCCCCGGGAAAGTGGAAGTATTATCAGGAATGGAACAATGCTATTTTTCTTCATTTCCAGGTAGACATTGAGGAATTAAAGAAACTGGTACCAAAACAGTTGGAAATTGACACCTTTGAAGGAAAAGCATATATTTCTATCGTTCCTTTCACTATGGAAAAAATAAGACAAAGGAATTTCCCGCCCTTTCCACCTATTTCTAACTTCCATGAAATTAACATTAGAACTTATGTTAAGTACAAAAACAAAACAGGTGTTTACTTCCTAAGCATTGAAGGTGGAAAAAAGTCATCTTGTTTTGTCGCTAGATCGCTTTCAGGATTACCATATAGGTTCTCAAAAATCCAACGAAGCAGCACAGCCTACTCATCCAAAAACGCAGAATTCAAAGACTCTTTATCTTTTAAATATAAACTTGGCCCGCAATCTAAATCTAAATCAAATTTGGAATTATGGTTAACCGAGAGGTATGCTTTATTTCAAGAAACCAAAAACTCCATTAATCAATTTGAAATTCACCATTTAGAGTGGACAACAAATCAAGTAGAAATTCAAGATTTAAAATTAAACTACGCTAGGTTTAAGACATTAATTCAAACAAATCCTACTATATCGCAATATTCACATGGGGTTCAGGTTGTTGCGTGGAGAATTATAAAAAACGGACAATGACACATGAATCACTAAAGAAATGGCCATTTTTGAAAGAGCAAACCCAATTATTAGCTATGAAACATTTATTAACAATAACTTTGAGTCTATTTTTTTTCAATTACTCAAATGCACAAAAGATATATTCTGTGGATTATGAAAGCCAAGCTGACATAAAAGTATTTGTGGTGGATTATGAGAGTCAGGCTGACTTAAAAGTATTTAAAGTAGAATACCAAAGCCAGGTAGGCCATAATAACGGAAATTGGTTCTTTACCGATTATGCAAGTCAAGCAGACAAGAAAATATTCTTCGTTGATTACAAAAGCCAGGCTGATTTAAAAATATATTTCGTTGATTATAAGAGTCAAACAGGTTGGAAGAATTCATCAAAAAAACACCTGATGTATTAAAACGAGCACCTAATTTTCCCAAACTGGTTGTAGTCCACTTCTATTTTATCTCCCTTGAAAACAGCAATAGGGCTTACAAAAGAACCTGCCAACACCATTTCCCCCGCTTTTATCGTTCGGCCAAACCCCTTATATTTTTGATTCAACCATAAAATACTATTTACTGGATGGTCTAACACAGCTCCTGAAACTCCTGAAGCTTCAAGTACACCATTTTTTCTAAGCGTAGCAGCTATCCAAGCCAAGTCAGCTTCTAAAGGGATTTTTTTATCTCCCAAAACAATGGCACAGTTAGCCGCATTATCAGAAATAGTATCCTTTACTGTTCTGTTAATTCCATTGGTAGAAGCGGTAACTCTAAAATCTATAAGTTCTAAACAGGGAACTATGTAATCCACACACTCCAATAATGAGCTAATATCCGCAACATCCAATGAAACATCCTTCTTGAAATAAAAGGCTAATTCTGCTTCTATTCTTGGTTCTATGAGCGATTCGACCGAAATATTAGCGCCACTCTTATAAATCATATCCTGGAAAAGCACTCCGAAATCTGGTTCATCAATTCCGAAGGCACGCTGCATCACGACGGAGGTGAGGCCTATTTTATGCCCTACTCTTACACCTCCTTTTTCTGTTTTTAGATTCACCCATGCATCCTGCACGGCATAAGCATCTTGAAAACTCATTTTTTCTATTTGAGCGGAGATTACTGGCATTTGAACAGCATTCTGTTCTGCTAGTTCTAAATCGTTTGCCAACCGGAGGGCTTCTGTTGAGGAAATCATAGTTCTTAATATTTTTTTCGCTTTGCAATGTATTACTTAACTCACTCATCTCAAATTATGAGCACGCAAAAATAGCTTTCAAAAATCTCATAGCTATTCCGTATTAATTCCAACCTCTCCTTTTGTTTAGCTATATCTAAACTTTAAATAAGAGAATAGTTCTTATTGAATCAGATAGGCTTCGTACCTTTGAGCTTGCAATAAACTTTGGAAATCCAATGGATATTTTTTATAACATTCTTAAACATACTCACGGAGGGTTAAGATGGCTTCTGCTACTAGTGATGATAGTCGCTATTTTCAAGTTTTTAATGGGTTGGTCTAAGAATAGAGTCTTCAAAGCTTCAGATAAGAAACTGGCTTTAGTTACACTAATACTGGTGCATCTTCAGTTGGTCTTTGGTCTAGTTCTATATTTCCTAAGTCCATACCCTCAAATGTTAGCACAAAACGCTAAAGAGGTTATGGCTAATGGCGCATTAAGATTCTTCGCTGTTGAACATTTAGTAGGAATGTTAGTGGCTATTGCCTTAATTACAGTAGGGTATTCCAGAGCTAAAAAGCTAAAACACGACTTTAAAAAATTTAAAGTATTACTCTTTACATACCTGCTTTCTTTCTTATTGATAATGGCACTTATTCCATGGGACAGACTTTCAAACTAACTCTTCTACTTTTTCTAATTTCGGTTAGTATGACATTCTCATGCGGGAATGCCGAAAGTTTAGATACCCTTTCTAAAGCTTCTGCTGAAGGAGAACTTATCTTCAAGAAACAGTGTGCTTTATGCCATGGATTAAATGGAAATAAGCAGTTAAGTGGCGCTAAAAAACTGATAGAGTCCAAGCTTTCTATGAATGAAATAGAAGCCCTAGCAACCTACGGAATGAGGCAGATGCCATCATTTAAAGAGAGACTAACTATAGAAGAAATAAAATTAGTTTCTGATTACGCGTACCAATTCAGAGAATCTAAATGAGTATAGAAAAATCTTATGACACCACTATAGAGAAAGAAACCGCAATTCTGATAGGAGCTATTACTCAAAAACAGCCTGAAGCTGCTGTTAAGGATTATTTAGATGAGCTAGAGTTTTTGGCGCAAACAGCTAATGCAGTAGTGCTTAAAAGATTTACTCAGAAAATGGATCGTCCTAATTCGAAAACTTTCGTTGGTGAAGGAAAACTACAGGAGATAGCCGACTACGTAGAGTATAATCAGATAGACTGCGTGATATTCGATGATGAACTTTCACCTGCGCAAATCAGAAACTTACAGAACAAGTTCAATCCAGATGAGTTCGCGGAGCATCAGATTAAGGTGATGGATAGAAGTAATTTGATTCTAGACATCTTTGCAGCGCGCGCGCAGACAGCTCATGCTCGAGTGCAAGTAGAGTTAGCACAACTCCAATATTTACTCCCTAGACTGACTAGACTCTGGACTCACCTCTCAAAGCAGAAAGGTGGAATAGGAATGAAAGGACCCGGTGAAACAGAAATTGAAACCGATAGAAGAATCATTAGAGATAAGATTCACCGACTGAAAAAAGATCTAGAAAAAGTAGACATACAGAAAGCAACTCAGCGCGGAAACAGGGGCCAATTAATCAGAGTAGCTCTTGTGGGATATACCAACGTAGGAAAATCTACACTTATGAACTCTATCGCCAAGAGTAAGGTTTTCGCAGAGAACAAGCTCTTTGCTACGCTAGATACTACGGTGAGAAAGGTGGTGTTCGGAAACTTGCCTTTCCTTATGAGTGATACAGTAGGGTTTATTAGAAAATTACCTCATCAGTTAGTAGAGAGTTTTAAATCTACTCTAGTAGAAACTACAGAGGCGGATCTACTCATTCATGTAATAGATGTAAGTCATAAGAACTTTGAAGACCACTACAAAACAGTGAATGAAACGCTCTCAGAAATCCATGGGTCTCATAAACCTATTATAGTAGTCGCTAATAAAATAGATGCTGTAGATTGGCTGGAAACTGATGGAGATGTAAAATCCTCAGATTTAAAACAGAATTTAATAGAAACGTTAAAGAAATCCTGGGTTTCTAACCTGGCTGAAGAAGAGGTTATTTTCATCTCTGCTCTCAATAAATTAAACCTTGAAGAATTAAAGGAGAAACTCTACGAAACAGTTAAAAAACTGCATCAAGAGAGATATCCTTATAACAACTTCTATTATTAGTACCTTTGCGCCCATAAATGAGTATTCGTCAGCAAAAAATACAAAGTCTTCTTAGAAGAGAATTAGCCACTATTTTCCAGAGGGAAAGTAATATGCTATTTAACGGTAGATTTATTACAGTTACTCATGTGAGAATCACTCCAGATCTAGCTAACGCTAATGTCTTTCTGAGTATAATGGCCAGTAAGGATGTGAAAGCAGACTTAAAAATGATAGACGAGAATAACTGGAAAGTGAGAAAACTCTTAGGTGAAAGAGTGGGTAAAACGATGAGAATTATTCCAATTTTAACTTTTAAAATAGACGACTCATTAGATCTGGCAGCTCAGATTGATGAATTACTTAAATAGCCATGCATTACGATCCTATTAAAAAAACCGTAGGAAGATTCTTTAACAAGAGCCCATTTTTAAGAAAGGTGTTTTACAGTCTTTTAGACCTTTTACTGCTCAGAACATGGCATGTTCATAGAGAATTAACTAAATGGAAAAAAGGCTCTCCAAAAAATCCCAAAATTCTAGATGCAGGGTTTGGTTTTGGTCAGTACACCTACCATATGAAAAAGAAGTTTCCTACTGCTTGCGTTCTTGGTGTCGATGTTAAGGAAGATCAGGTTTCGGAGTGCAATCAATTCTTCAGAGCTTGTAGATTAGAAAATGTTCTTTTTAAAGTTGAAGATCTTCTGGACTTCAAAAAACCTGACACCTTTCAACTGTGCTTGTGTGTAGATGTTATGGAGCACATAGAAGATGATGTAAAAGTTATGGCTAACATCTGTGACTCACTGAAAGAGGGTGGCATGCTGCTAATTTCTACTCCTTCTGATCAAGGGGGAAGTGATGTGAATGAAGATTCTGATACGTCTTTTATAGAGGAGCACGCTAGAGATGGTTACGGAATGGATGAGATTAAAGAAAAACTTAAAAAAGCTGGTTTCTCTAAAGTAAAAGCTCACTTTTCTTATGGTGCTCCTGGTAAAATAAGCTGGAAACTTTCTATGAAGTATCCTATGAAAATACTGAATGTTTCGAAGGCGTTTTTTATCATTCTTCCTCTCTATTATTTAATTACTTATCCTGTAGCATTTATTCTAAACATGATGGATGTAAGAAGCGCCCATAGAACGGGAACAGGATTAGTAGTGAAGGCTTGGAAGTAACCAAATGAAATGGCATAAATTAGCCGTAAACATGAGTTATCAATATCTCTGAATTTGAACTCTACTCCTTTTAAAATAGCAGCCAGATACCTTTTCTCGAAGAAAACGAGAAATGTCATTAATCTTATTTCGGGTATTTCTTTAGTGGTGGTAGCTTGCGTTACAGCCACAATGATTATTCTACTCTCTGCCTTTAATGGAATAGAAGAATTAGTAGACGGTCTCTATAATAAATTTGATCCGGATATCACCATATCTTCTGATGAAGGAAAGGTTCTGTTCGGCGATAGTTTAGACTTAGCCTCTGTAGCACAAATAAAAGGCGTGCTATACATTAGCTCCGTTATAGAAGAAACAGCCATTATTTCTAAGGGAGAAAGCAATAAATCACTATGTAAATTAATTGGAATAGATACGACCTATGTAAAACTCTCTGGAATTAAGGAAAATGTAGTGTACGGAACTTACAACCTTCATGAGGCAGGTGAGAATTTCGTGATTCCAGGAGCAGGAATAGCTGGGGACTTAGGACTTCAGCTGAGAAATGGCGAGAGCGAAAATCTTAGGATTTATGCCCCTATAAGAGGTAAGAAAATCTCTATCTCACAAAAGAAAGCATTAAGAGATGAAGTCGTCTCTACTTCTGGTGCATTTAGCATAAATGCTGAAATGGATGTTAAATATGTAGTGAGCACCTTGAGTTTTGCCAGAAGAATGTTTGATTATGAGAATCAGAGTTCCTACATCGGGATAGAAGTGGTGGATGAAAATGACTCTGAGGAGATCAGAGATGAAATTAAAATGCTCATCGGTGCTGACTTCTTAGTAAAAACGCGAAGGGAAAAAAACCCACTAGTTTATGAGACAAATGCTACAGAGAAAAAAGCGGTTTTCTTAATTCTAGTTTTCGTCCTGATTATAGCTGTTTTTAATGGTATGGCCTCTTTGACCATGCTAGTTCTAGAAAAACAACGAGATGTTTCTGTATTAAAGTCTATGGGTGCCACATGGCCTTTTATTAAAAGAATATTCATCTTAGAAGGGGCACTCATAAATATAATAGGTGCGGCCGCAGGAACTGTTCTTGGTTTATCTCTATGCCTAGTTCAGCAGAAATTTGGATTGCTTCGACTGCATGGCACAGTTGTGGATTTTTATCCTATAAAAATAGACGGAGTAGATATAATTGTAGTCATTAGCACAGTGATTTTTATCGGAGTTATAGCGACTTACTTTATGGTAAATTATTTAGTAAAGAAACTAAAAGAGACTTCTGCTATTTAACACTAAGATTCGAAAAACTCGATATCGCTGAACTCTTTACTCACCTTATCCAAGGTTTCGAATAATACTGCTGAATCCATTTCTGTTACCATTTTCATCCTCCATTCTTTAAAATGTGGAATCCCTCTGAAATAGTTCGCATAATGCCTTCTCATTTCTACTACTCCTAATCGTTCTCCTTTCCACTCTAGGCTTCTTCTTAGATGTTCTTTGGCGGCCTCTACTCTATCACTAATAGTAGGCGGAGCTAAGTGTTTCCCCGTCTTCATGAAGTGCTTTATCTCATTAAAAACCCAAGGATAACCTATGCTCGCTCTGCCTATCATTATTCCGTCTACGCCAAACTTATTTTTATATTCTAGTGCTTTTTCTGGAGTTGTAATATCTCCATTTCCGAAAACTGGAATATTCATTCTGGGGTTATTGGCTACGTCAGAAATAAGCGACCAATCAGCATCTCCCTTGTACATCTGCTTTCTAGTTCTTCCATGAATAGAAATTGCCTTAATTCCTACGTCCTGAAGCCTTTCTGCGACGTCTACAATGTATTTAGAGTTATCATCCCAACCTAATCTAGTTTTTACCGTTACAGGCAACCTGGTGGATTTGACTATTTCTTTAGTCATTTCTACCATTTTAGGAATGTCTTGGAGGATTCCTGCGCCTGCGCCTTTACAAGCTACCTTTTTTACAGGACAGCCGTAATTGATATCTATTATATCAGGATTAGCCGCTTCTGTGACTTCAGTAGCCCTTTTCATTGACTCTATATTCGAGCCGAATATTTGTATGCCGATAGGCCTCTCGTACTCAAATATATCTAGCTTCTGAGTGCTTTTTACGGCATCTCTAATCAACCCCTCGGAAGATATAAACTCAGTGTACATAAGGTCTGCACCATACTTCTTGCACAGTGCTCTAAACGGAGGGTCACTTACGTCTTCCATCGGCGCGAGTAATAAAGGAAACTCTCCTAATTCTATATCAGCTATCTTTACCACCTTGTACTTTAAAAATGCAAAAATACTATGAATAACGCTTCGATGCATCATACACATCCTATTCCTAGAGCTATACTGCTATTTATTTTCTGTATTGGAGGAATAATCGTTTTCTCTTTGTTAGCTATAGGCGTTTGTATGGTGGCAGGAATTGACTTAGAGTCCAAGCTAGGACTACAAACACAAACTGCATTTACTCAGATAGGAGGCTTCCTTCTCCCCGCTTTTCTGTTTATAAGGGTTTTTGGAAGAAAGTCAGTAACTCATTTTAGCTTAAACCAACCTAAAACTCTTCATTTCATACTCACTATCCTTCTAGCTATTGCAGCTTTGGGTGCAGTGGCTTATGCCGGAGAACTAAATCTAAAACTACTCGAAGGAAGAGGAGGGTTTATAACGACATTAAAAGAACGAGAAGACCAGTTAGCTGAGATTATGATGATTATGCTGGATATGAAGTCTATTGGCTCTCTTCTAGTCACTACCCTTTTGGTAGGATTGCTTCCTGGGATATGCGAGGAGTTTTTATTTAGAGGAGCGTTACAATCTCAATTAGCCAAAGCTTTTAAAAATATCCATCTGGCCATCTGGGCTACAGCCATAATATTTAGCGCTATACATATCCAGTTTTTCGGATTTGTTCCTAGAATGCTCCTTGGAGCTTTATTTGGATATGTGCTTATCTACACGGGGAGCATTTGGATGCCTATTTTAGCTCATTTCATAAATAACTCGGTGGGGGTTCTTGGTTATTACTTAGCCCAAAACACTGATTTAATTTCTCAAGAGCAAGTAGAAAGTACTGAAGTTTCTTGGTTTATCGCTCTTGGCAGTGCTGCTATAGTTTTTGCTGTAATTCTAATAATGAAGAAATCATCTAACTGGCCGGAAAGAAGATTAGAATATATGAAATTCCCCTACCCTAAAGAGACCTTTATAGATCAATTCGAAAACGACTCACCCTCTTAAGAATACTTCTGTTAGGACTAAATCAGAAAGCTCGGTTACCTTAATGTTTTCTGCATTTCCAGCTACGAGATGAATTTCATTTCCAGCAGCCTCTACTACTGAAGCGTCATCTGTAAAAAGAGCTTCGAAGTTCACCTTGTATGCTTCTTTTAATAATTCCGTATGAAAACACTGGGGAGTTTGTACCACTACGAAATCATTCCTATCCACGGAAATAGAGCTGTCATCAGCCTCTATTTTTCTTAGACTTTCATTTACTTGTAACACAGGTATGGCAGTTTTTTTAAGCGTTGCAACGCGAAAACAATCTCCAATAACTTTTATAGAAACACATGGACGTGCAGCATCATGAATAGCCACTACACCGCTATACTTAAGTCTAGATAACCCTTTCTTCACCGACTCAAATCGCGTATCTCCGCCTACTACAGTAGTGATATCCTTACCCACGAAATACTGCTCTCTAATTTCAGTCCAGTGATCTAAAAAAGATTCATTCATGACCACTACCACATGCATATCAGGTTTCCAACTGTAAAATTTTTCTAAAGCATGAATAATTACAGGACGGTCATGAACGGTAATAAACTGCTTAGGCTGTTCAGATTTCATTCTGCTGCCTATACCTCCTGCTACTATTATTACCTCCTCTCTCATTGCAGCTAAGATAAACTTAGTGTGAATACTTTCAAAACTATTTTCTCATACAATGAAGAATCGAGAAGATTAAAGGGAATTTTTGAAGAGTAATGATTAAATAAAGCCGCCAATAATGATAAAACTATATTGAAAACCTTTGGATGATTTCAGATACCTGCACTAGCCAATTGAGTCAGTTTACTTGTTCCAAATTTCCCAACTCTCCTCAGCCTGTAATACCAACATTCTATATCCGTTTAATGTGGCAGCTCCTCTTTCTTCTCCTTTTTTGAGAAAAAGGCTCTGCTCTGGATTGTACACTAAGTCATAGAGTAAATTCAGGGGTGTTAAGTACTCGTATGGAATATCAGGGTATTTATCCACCTCTGGAAAAGTGCCCAAAGGAGTAGTGTTTATAATTAGCGGAAAGTGCTTTACCACATATTTATTCAGATCATGATATCCTAACTCATCGCCTACTGGTCTTCTAGATATCATTTTGTAATCTACTCCTAAATGTCCTAATGTATAACCTATGGCTTTACTCGCACCTCCTGAACCTAGAATCAAAGCGCGCTCATGGTGAGGCTTAAATACTGCAGCTAATGACTTCTTAAATCCTACCGCATCTGTATTATATCCTATGAGTTTTCCGTTTATGATTTTGACCGTATTTACTGCTTTAATCTCTTTAGCCTCAGGGCTTAGACCATCTAACAACGGAATAATTTGTTCTTTGTAAGGGATAGTGACATTGAACCCTTCCAGATTTCCTAAGCTCACCATTAGCGCTTTCAACTCAGAAATCTCACTCAATTCAAAGAGAGAGTAATTTACATCTGTGATTCCGCCTGATTTGAACTTTTCAGAAAAATACTTTTCAGAGAAGGAGTGCTTGAGATTTTCACCTATCAGACCAAAATTTCTCACGTTAGAATTTCCAATCAAATTTCAACACATTCTGAGAACCTTCTATTCTTTTAGCATCTACCCTAACCGTATTAGTAAATCCTTTGTATATTATTTCTACTCGGTATTCTTCGTTTCCCGTGAGGTTAATTGTGCATCTTCCTTCTTTATTAGTTACTGCTTCTCCCACAAATCTATCGCTCTTCGCATTGAAGTATTTAACGGTAGCCTTTTTCGCTGGCGAACCATCTATAGTTACATCACCGACTATACTGACAAAAGTTCCATTATCATAATCAGAAGATATAAGTGAATAATTACTTACATCGACTACATAGATATCTCTCTCACCATTAGAATCTTCATATTCTGCTGCTACGAATAACTTAGAGTTATCCCCAGTTAACGAAAATGTAGATTCTTCATTTACCGTATTTATAGGATATCCCAAATTTACTGGTGTTCCCCATTCTCCATTTATGAGCTCTGACTTAAAGATGTCATACCCACCCATAGTCTGGTGGCCTTTGGAGGAAAAATAGAGGGTCTTTCCGTTCGGGTGAATGAACACGAACTTTTCATCATCTGATGTATTAATAGTTCCCCCTAGATTTTTAGGCTTATCCCATTCCCCTTTTTTATCTTTTTGACTCGTATAGATATCTCCTCTCCCCTCTCCTCCGGTTCTTTCACTTATAAAGTAGAGGGTTCCTCCATCTGCCGTTATACTTACTGAACCTTCATAGTAACTAGTGTTTACCGGATTATCTAACCTTTCTGGGACATCCCAATCACCTGTCTTTATATTCCTTTGAGACATGAATATATCTCCCGCCAATTTGTCATCATTTTTATAGATAAACATTTGGTTTCCGTCTGGAGCCACACTTAATATTGCATCGTACTTTTTAGTATTCACATTACCAGGTAAACTTTCTGCATCTGACCACTCTCCTAGCTTCTCGTCCCATTGGGAAATATAGATGTCTTCAAAAAACTTGTAATCGCTTGACTCATCTATCTCTCCTCCTTTTGTGTCTGATCTTCTGGAAGTAAATATGAGTGTTTTTCCATCTGCGGTTACACTAGGAGCATAATCATCGAACCTCGAGTTTATTTCTCTCCCTATATTTTCAACTACCACAGGAACGGGCTCAGTCATAAGCTTCTGAGCATACTGGCATTGACTTAAATACTTCAGCGCTAAGTCATACTCTATGCTTCTCGGAGAGCCCTTAGATAAAAACTCATTGAAACTACTAATAGCTTCATCTAAACGTGCCATTCTGTGGTACGTCTGACCATAAAAGAAGTTCATTTCTTTTACCACTTCAGGGTCATTAGCTTTTGCCTTTTCTAGATATTTTAAAGCCAGGTCGAACCTCTTTAGCTTGTAATGACATTCAGCACTTCTGTAATAAGCCATGCTGTGTTCTTTTTCAATTTTAAGTATATCTCTATATATAAGCAGAGCACCTCTGTAATTATTATCTAAAAACTCGTGCCTGGCTGCTCCCATCTTAAAAGTGATACTGCCTTTTTTTTCCTTTTTATCTTCTTCTTGGGCATTTAGACTCAAATCGAGAAGTATGCTAGAGAAGATGAAACATGTAACTAAAAATTTATTCATCATTTTTAATAATAATAATAAAAGAATTAAACAAAATTACGGATTGTTCATTACAAGAACAGTTCTAAACTCTAGAATCTACAGAATAGTTGTGCAGAACTCTCCGCCTAATGGTCTTTTAATCTCTAAAGGGCTTCTTAATTTAGCTTTATGAAGAAACCGCTAACCGAGCAAGACTCCAATTATGATGAACTGGATGAAATGTCCACAGAAAATCTGCTGCGCAATATCAACCGAGAAGACCAAACCGTAGCCGCAACTATAGAAATAGAAATTTCTGCTATTCAATCCCTCGTAGAGGCAATTTTGGCCAGAATGAAAAAAGGTGGAAGACTATTTTATATGGGAGCTGGAACGAGCGGAAGGCTTGGCGTCCTAGACGCTAGTGAATGCCCTCCTACTTTTGGTGTGGATCATGGTGTGGTGGTAGGCATAATCGCTGGTGGAGATTGCGCCATCAGAAAAGCCGTGGAATTCGCAGAAGACGACAAAGAGCAGGGATGGAAAGATCTACAAGAGTATAACGTAAACGACAACGATAGTGTTATAGGTATAGCTGCCTCTGGCTCTACTTCATATGTGGTTGGAGCATTGGCTTATTGCAACGCTAATAATATTCTTACAGGATGTATCGTATGTAATCCGGATAGCACCATAGCTAATGAAGCTAAATTTCCTGTGGAAGTGAAAACTGGGCCGGAATTCGTGACTGGAAGCACACGAATGAAGGCTGGTACCGCTCAAAAACTTACATTGAATATGATTTCTACGGCTCTTATGATAAAACTGGGACACGTAAAAGGAAATAAAATGGTAGATATGCAGCTCAGTAATCATAAGCTATTGGCTAGAGGCACTAATATGATTATGGATCAGTTGCATTTAAAAGAGAAAGAAGCCAAGGAATTATTATTAACTTATGGAAGCGTAAGAAAAGCAGTCGAGTCTAAGAATGCATGAAATAGAACCCTTTTATAACTGGAGAGCACTCTACGTGAGCAGCGAAGATCCAGCATCTCCGTTTTTTGGAAAAGAATACAGTGAATTTTATTGCTCCGAATACATTTACGATCATTACATTCATCCTCAGTGGGATAATATGGGTTCTCCTACGCTGTATATAAAAATCCTTTTTACAGATTATGACCAAGGTTATGCTATAATTGAGTTAATAGGTGAGTGGAATGATTTACTGCATAATGATATTATGCACTTTAAGAGAAATATACTAGAAACGCTTATGAATAATGGAGTGGCCAAGTTTCTTTTAATAGCAGAGAATGTGCTAAACTTCCATTACTCTGACGACTGCTACTACGAAGAATGGCTCGAAGAGGTAATGGATAATGATGGATGGATAGCTGCCATGAATCTTAGACAGCATGTTTTTGAGGATTTTCAGGAGGGAAATATAGATTCTTATCTAATAGCAGGTGGCCGACTAAATGAAGTTAAATGGAGGACTAAAACTCCAGATCAACTTTTCGAGAATGTAGAAAATCAAGTTATTCGAAGAATAGGGGTGTAATTCGTCTAAGAAAATAGCTAATAACTACTGGGGATTAAAGTCTTATTATTCGAACGAATAATCTTTTAAAGGTAAGTCAAACGGAGGAAGTGGACGCCCAGCAACGAAAGGAATAATCAAATCAGGAATTGGATTTCCGGTACTCTTTTCGCAAAAAAGCTTGAATTCAATCAATCTGTTTTTTGCTTCAATTAGTATGATTTCAATTTGATCTTCACTATAAACTTGTGAAAAGTTAAACGGATTTTCCGAGTTTGGCTGTTCAGTCATTTACTGACCTAATAAAAGCTCAAGTCTTTTTATCATTTTACGAAGTGGTTTAAAGCTGCAGATTTAATAATAACTTGCTCCTAAAGACATTGATTTTATAATTGACTTTTTAGTTTTTCCAACATTAATTTATCTATCGGAAACTTCAGGCTGATAGGGCTCAAATTTGATATTTTCATCCATCTGAAACTGGGTTTTCCGTGAGTAAAGTCAAATGGAAATTCACCTAATTTCAATTCTTCTGGGATGGACAATTTAGCGGTGTAATAAACCGAAATCAGTTGGTCGATTTTGTTAAATGAACTCTGCTGAAAAAATTCGGTGGTGTAGAAATGTTTCGTATTCATTAATTCTTGGTGGAGTTCTTCCTGAGCCTCACGCTGCAATGCATCATAAATTCCTTCTCCCCACTCTAGCCCTCCTCCAGGAAATTTAGTGAATCGCTTGCCAAAATATTCTTCATCAGCCAGAAGAATTTCTTCTTTTTCATTAGTAATAAGGGCGTATACTCGGATGTTGAAATTCATGGACTGATCTAATTACACATGGTTAATAACTCCCGATTTATAATTACTGCGAATCCAACATCTGCTTAGAATACTTCTCCCACTTTTCTAGGAGCTGACTGTAGCCTTCTGGAACTTCCTTTTCGAAAGACATAAACTTTCCAGTTTTAGGGTGCTCAAAGCCTAAACTTTTAGCATGTAGTGCCTGCCCTGGAATTAGACTAAAACAGTTCATTACAAACTGTCTATACTTAGTAAAAACTGTTCCTTTTAGAATTTTGTCTCCACCATATTCTAAGTCGTTAAAGAGCGGATGTCCGATGTGTTTCATGTGAACCCGAATCTGATGAGTTCTCCCAGTTTCTAGCTTACATTCAACTAAAGTCACATACCCTAATCTCTTAATCACCTTGTAATGCGTAACCGCATGTTTACCTATAGAAGGATCTTCGTATACCTCCATAAGCTTTCTGTTTTTAAGACTTCGCGCTAGGTTTCCGGTCACTGTGCCATCTTCAGATAAATCACCCCATACTAATGCCCAGTATCTTCTCTCTGTGCTTCTGTCATAAAATTGTTTGGCTAAATGTGCCAGTGAATCATCACTCTTAGCCACTACCATTACACCAGTAGTAAGTTTATCTAATCTATGAACAAGTCCAGGTCTCTGAGGATTAGTTCCACTTGGCAGATTATTAAAATGATGCATTAACCCATGTACCATCGTACCTGTGTAATTCCCATAACCAGGATGAACTACCATGCCCGCTTCTTTATTTAGTACGAGCACCTCATCATCTTCATAGAGGATCTCTAGCGATAAATCTTCTGGGACTAATTCTTTATCTCTAATAGGAAAAGGAAGCTCTAGTGTTATCACGTCATGGGGACGAATTCTAAAGTTGGGCTTCACAGAGGCGTCATTCACCTTCACAAATCCTGCTTTTGCACTCAGCTGAATTCTATTCCTAGAAGTATTGGGGAGTCTATCACATAAAAACTTATCTACACGCAATAGCTGCTGACCTGGGTCTGCTAAATATTTGAAATGTTCAAATAATTCATCTCCATCTTCTATAGTCCTATCTGTAGGTTCCAATTGGTTTAATTTTTTATGAATTTAGTCATTCCTACTACAGACCCCTTTTCTAGTAGTTGCGAAACATAAACTCCTTGTGATAAATCAGATATATCTACCTGAGGTGAAACGATGATCTCTTCTTTCACGACCGCTCCTAATAAATTCGTAATAATTAGGTTACGTCCGTACACAAATGAATCTGAAGAAATAACTGACTGCGATGGATTAGGATATACCTTAAACTCTAAGCTCTCTGTGCTAATCTCAGCTACATCTACGAAATCCCACTCTAAATCCTTATCAGAATGGAAAACTGGCCGAATCATCAATGAACCTTGAACACCACTTTGAGTCCAAGAGCCAAACGGCCCTAGCTTAAATTTTAAATTCGCAGAATTGGCATTGAAACTCTTATCGTAGCCTATGTTGAGTTCTGCATTATTCGTCTGAACTATTCCTACATGAAAATTCCCTACAGGAATGTGCACCGGCTTATCATATTCGTAGAATTCAAAAACATCATAACCTTCAGCATAGTAACCCGGATAATGTAACTCGAAATTTTCTTCAAGCTCTAAACCCGGCTCTCCTGCGTTGTCCTCCCATACTCTGAGTAAAAAAGTTTCATTAGAGTTATTTAATGTAAACGGAGAGAAGTGAATTAGAAGTCCGACTAAAGAGTCTTCTAAAAGATTGTTAAACCTGATAGCAGTGGAGCTTCCAGGTTCATTTAAGGCATACGCTCCCTCTGCGGAACCATCATCATACGCATAATAATTGACGAAATTTTGCTCAAATTCTAATGTATCATTTACCGTATTTATATCAGGCGTGGTGTTGCAAAAGTGTTTTACCAAGAATGTAGCACATGTATCCCCTACATCAGCAGGATAAGTAAAATTATTTGGGGTATTATCATTAATACTAAATGGCTGTCCGAAAGTGGAAAATCCGTTTAATGCGGTACTCAACTGCTGGCTAAAATCTGCAATCACTGTTCCTTCAAAAGAAATCACTGTTCCAAAAGAGATATTTCTATCTTCCGACAAGTTTCTAAAACTAACAGGGAAGTTGGGAGTCATAAACCCTGTATTAGCACTCTGATAATGCTCCCAAGGAATGGTATGATAGCCCTGCAATAATGTAGTTCGATTTCCATTAGCAGAGACATCTACGATACTAAACTCAGCATCTACGATATCATGATCCATCCATACATAATCAATATGCCAGTGATCTACATTTCCACTAAGTGTAGAAAAGTTTCTGAATCTAAATTGAAAATCTTCCTCTAGCCACAACTCATCATTTACATGAATAAATGCACGCTGAAACTCTGTGGATCCTACTCCCGGAGTAGACCATACTTCCTGCCATAACTGAGGGGTACTATTCGGTACTAGGAACTCCACAAAAAGTTCATCTTCAAAATCAGGAGCGTTTCCAAGACCTCCACCTTCATAATAAAAGACCAGTTTCACGCTATCTTCAACGTTATAATTAGATAAATCTATAGGGCAGGACGTAAGTGTATCTGCACTTCCGTAAGAAAACTCATTAGAAAAATCATAGGGATATCCTGTTTCGTCTAAACCATCTAACGTAGCCACTCCTTTAGTAGGAGGATTTATAGGTAGAGAACTATTTATTCTAGCAGATTTATCCACCCACATTTGCCAGTCCAACGGTATTTCAGGGTTATTAGTAGAAAGAGAATACCTACTAAAATCATCTATAAAAGGAAGTGTTATCCCATTGGCTCTGCTCACGGCCATCGTCCTTTTCGGATATCTTGATTCTATCTGGTATTGGTCCGCTTTTTCCACACACATATTTAATGGGCGCGTTATTTCTTGAGCCATAGAGTTAGTGAAAGCTAAAACAAACATTAGGCCTGCCAAAAATGTTTTATTCATATTAGTCTACGTTTAGTATTGCCTCTGCTGGCATCTCCACACCAAGTTTCATCCATACATTCACCGCACTTCCGGCACGAATTTTTTTTCCGTTAAAGTATTTAGGGATCTGCTTAAAAACTTGAGCATTAAGAGTGTCATTTTTAGAAATAATAGAACCGTCATACAACGGAAAATCTAGATTTAAAGATAATTCTCCTAGACTCAATTTAACTTCGTCTAAGCTCATTCCATACAGGTTTGGCAGAGATACTTTAGTAGATTTTCTCTCACTTACTACGAGTTTAATCTTTTCTCCCATATCTACTAAATCGCCATCTCTCAGCTCTTTTTCCCCATAATACGCCCCTAGAACTACATTATCAAACTCTCCTGGCTGGTACTTAGTTTCTATTTCAAAACCTTTACTTAACATCTTAGTCTTGGCTATTTCTAATGGTTCTCCCACTTTAAACCTAACGGGTTTTTGTGGCGGAATAGTGCGGTACACCTTTAAATAAATCTCTCTCTCTGATTTGACGAAAGAACTGTCTGCAGGAATCTGAGCGTAAACCATGCCCGACCTCCCTTTAACGAAGGTGGAGTCGATGAGTTTGTATGATAAAGTAGACTCTTTCAGCTTAGAAATAGCTTCGTTTATAGTCATTCCCTCTAAATTAGGAACTAACACCTTTTCTCCGTGCTTGGTATAAAACTTGAGAGAAATCCAGGACACAGCCACTATTAGCAGTGCGGATATCCCGGCTTTAACTAGTGTTCTAACGAACGCTTTACTGAAGATGTACTTAATTATATTCAAACTTTAGAGTTAAATGATTTAGCTGTAACGAATCAAAATTCAGGATATTGACTAAACTACTCTTAAATAGCAGCCATTCTTTTCTCTAGAGAAGTATCAAATGTATGCTTGGCTTCATTAATAAAACCAAAATGATCTCCATCTACATGAATCTTTCCTTTAGTAACATGCCCAAGTAACGTACAGTTTATTCCTTGTTCTCCTATATAGTCTAGGAAGTTATCCTCATCCTCTTCTACTAGTGAAACTAAGATTCTCCCCTGTGCTTCACCGAATAAAAAGGCATCCATTCTTATTTCAGAATCTGAAACTATATCAAATCCTAAAAGACCTGGCATTCCCATCTCTACGAGTGCTGTGTATAAACCACCATCACTCACATCATGTGCTGCATTAATAAAGTTGTTTTCTATCAATCCTCTCACACATGCCTGAATTTTCACTTCTTCCTCTAAGTTGAAGTAAGGCGCAGGAGAATTTTTCACTTCTAAAAGCGTAGATAAATATTCACTAGATCCTAAACAATTTTTAGAGTCTCCCAACATGAAAATCAGGTCTCCTTTATATTTAAAATCTAAGCTAGTATGAAGAGACTTGTCCTTCATCACCCCTAACATTCCTATAGTAGGCGTAGGGAATACTGGACTGGCCGCACCGTCCTCTTTAGCCGTTTGGTTATAGAAACTCACATTCCCCCCTGTCACCGGTGTTCCAAATGCTACACAGGCTCTACTCATTCCTTTAATAGCTCCCTCAAACTGCCAATAAACCTCTGGATTATATGGATTTCCAAAATTCAAACAATTCGTTATTGCGGAAGGCACAGCTCCTGTACAGGAAATATTTCTAGCAGCTTCAGCCACGGCTATTTGAGTCCCTATCTCTGGGTCATTGTTTACATATCTAGCATTACAATCAACCGTTAAAGCGATTGCTTTGTTCGTTCCTTTGATGTTTACTATCCCAGCATCCGAAGGTTTATTCGTACACATGTTTGCTGTTCCTACCATAGTATCGTACTGCTCCCAAACCCACCTTTTGGATGCAATGTTTGGTAAACCTAATAAGGCTGCAGCTATCCTTTTAATCCTATCCATATCAGGAACCTCAATATCATCTATATTGAATTTGAGATTCTCAGCATAATAGGCTGGCTCTTTAGACTCTCTATCATAAACAGGAGCTCCTCCCCCTAAAACTAATGAGTGAGCTGAAACCTCAGCCACTATCTCTCCTTTCATAGAGAAAGTCACCTTATCACCTTCTACTACTTCGCCTATTTCTACCGCATGAAGATCCCACTTCTCGAAAATATCTTCTACTATTTTTTCTTTTCCTTTATGCACTACCACCAACATCCGCTCCTGAGATTCGCTTAATAAAATCTCAAATGGCTTCATGTCCTCCTGTCTCTTAGGAACTTTATCCAAATCAATTTTCATCCCCACCTTTCCAGCGGCACTCATCTCTGTAGAAGAACACGTGATTCCTGCAGCTCCCATATCTTGCATACCCACTACAGCATCCGTTTCAGCCAACTCTAAAGAAGCTTCTAATAATAATTTCTCTTGGAATGGATCACCTACTTGAACGGATGGTAAATCGTTTGCAGAATCTGCAGTAATGTCTTTAGAGGCGAATGAAGCACCCTGTATACCGTCTTTCCCTGTAGCAGAACCTACAATATACACAGAGTTACCCGGCCCTTTGGCAGTGGCAGAAATAATTTTATCGGTAGATAAAATACCCGCACTCATCGCATTCACTAATGGATTTGTTTGATAAGACTCATCAAAGAATACCTCTCCACCCACTACAGGGATTCCGAAAGCATTTCCATAATCACCTATTCCTTTCACTACTCCTTCGAGTAACCACTTCGTTTTTTCATTATTCAGCTTCCCAAACCTTAACGAATTCAACTGAGCAATCGGACGAGCTCCCATGGTAAATATATCTCTATTTATCCCTCCCACACCTGTCGCGGCTCCTTGATAAGGCTCTATAGCAGATGGGTGGTTATGACTTTCTATTTTAAAAGCACACCCTAATCCATCACCAATATCTACTACACCAGCATTCTCTTCACCCGCCTCCACGAGCATATGAGAGCCTTTTTTAGGTAATGTTTTTAACCATTTAATAGAATTCTTATAAGAACAATGTTCACTCCACATTACGGAATATATGCACATCTCAGTGAAATTAGGGGTTCTACCCATAATCTCTTTGATCATTTCAAACTCTTCAGGCCTTAGACCCATTCCTTCTGCCTGCTCTAATGTAGCTTCAGCTACTGAAGTAGATACTATACTCATGTGAAAATGCTTTTTTATTGCTGTGCAAAGATAATAGTTCATCCAACAGTAAACAGTATAGTTTTCCTCTGATTTTCGTGTATTTTCCACAGTAGCCTTATCACCACTAAATCCAAAAAGTACAAAAGATTTAAAACTGACCTACTCTTCAAGTCGTTCCATTGATTATTTCGCCATTGATTCAGACTAGCCCCTTGCCTATTCCCTATTTTCATACCGCTGAGTGAATTTAACTCTTGCCTAGATGAACTAAGCCGACAAAAAATCAAATGAGAACGGTAGATAAAGCAGACCAAATACACCA
>DDEI01000070.1:0-14814 GCA_002336675.1 Flavobacteriales bacterium UBA1958
GGGGCGGTAGTACGTCCCAAGGGTTGGGCTGTTCGCCCTTGAAAGCGGCACGCGAGCTGGGTTCAGAACGTCGTGAGACAGTTCGGTCTCTATCTGTTGTGGGCGTTGAAGTTTGAGAGGGTCTATCTCTAGTACGAGAGGACCGAGATGGACAGACCTCTGGTGTATCTGTTGTGGCGCCAGCTGCATTGCAGAGTAGCTACGTCTGGAAGGGATAAGCGCTGAAAGCATCTAAGCACGAAACCCTCCTCAAGATGAGACTTCATTAAGAGACGTTATAGACTATGACGTTGATAGGCTGCAGGTGTAAAGACAGTAATGTCAAAGCCGAGCAGTACTAATTTCTCAAAAGCTTTTCAAACTCAAACTCTATCAATATATCTATGATTTTATGGTGACTATTGCGGTAAGGTACACCTCTTCCCATTCCGAACAGAGAAGTTAAGCTTACCAGCGCAGATGGTACTAGGTTATCCTGGGAGAGTATGTCGTTGCCAATTTTAAAAACCCCGATTTGTCGGGGTTTTTTTTTATCTAATATTTTATTTTAGTATTATGAAGAAAATATTTGCGGTCGTAGGGAGACCAAATGTTGGTAAATCAACACTATTTAACCGATTAACGGAAAGTAGAGATGCCATAGTAGATGAGACTAGTGGAGTAACTCGAGATAGGAAATATGGGGACGTTAGTTGGGGAGCTAAGGAATTTTCTGTTATTGATACGGGAGGGTTTATTAAAGATGGTAGTGATGTATTCGAGTCAAGAATAGTTGAACAAATTGAATTGGCTCTAGAGGAATGCGATGCGGTAATTTTCATACTAGATGCTGTTGTTGGAATAACAGATCTTGATGAGCAGTTTGCAAATATCTTACGAAAGCAGACAAAAGAACTAATTATTGTTGCTAATAAAATTGATACTTCTGATAAAGAATATTTATCAGCTGATATTTACTCTTTGGGATTTAAGTCAGAAGTATTTCCTGTGAGTGCAAACAATGGTTATGGAACAGGAGAGTTATTAGATAAACTGGCGTCATTAATACCAAATGAGAGTATTGAAATAGATGATCAAATACCGAGAATAAGTGTAGTTGGTAAGCCTAACGTAGGAAAATCTTCTTTAATTAATGCTTTAACTGGTGAAGAAAGATTTATAGTTAGTGATGTTAGTGGAACCACTCGAGATTCCGCTGATTTATTATATAATCAGTTTGGATATAATCTTCGCTTAGTAGATACTGCTGGATTAAGGAAGATGAAGAAAGTCAATGACGACCTTGAATTTTATAGTACACTTCGGACAAGAAGGGCTATTGAGAATAGTGATATCTGTATTCTTCTTATTGACGCTGAAGAAGGCGTCACAAAACAAGATTTGGCAATTTTCTATGAGATAATAGAGGCGAAGAAAGCTGTTGTAATAGGGGTTAATAAATGGGATAGATTAGAAAAATCTAATTCTTCTTACACCGAGGTTCAGCGGAAGATCATTGAACAAATCAGACCTTTTACAGATGTGGATATCGAGTTTATCTCTGCTACGTCTAAGCAAAGAATACATAGGTTGTTAGATTTAGCTATAGAGGCAGGAGAAAATAGAAAAAGAAAAATACCTACTTCAAAAGTTAATGATGTTCTTTTAGAGCAAATTGAGGCTTACCCTCCTCCAGCCTTAAAAGGAAAGTATGTGCGAATAAAGTTTGTAAGACAATTACCAACGCATTCGCCAACTTTTGCATTTTACTGCAATCTCCCTCAGTATATTAAGGACCCGTACAAAAGGTATTTAGAGAATAAAATTCGAGAATCATTTAAATTTACGGGTGTACCAATCTCTTTGTTTTTTAGAAAAAAGTAATAAGAAATTTGATCGAGTTGCTTATTATGGATTTCCAAGGGTATGGAATTTTCCGGTTATGGTTCAGGTGTAGTGCTTCAATCATAAATAGGGCCATAAGATTAGTTTTTTTTGTAAAAGCTTTTTCGTTTTGACATAAGTTGGTTAGAGTATTTTTTTCATACTTTTTTAAAAAACTCTTTAGGCATATTGGATTCTTATGTTATACATTTGCGTGTTGTACGGTGGAAAGATTTAGCCAAATTGCAACCACTTGAAAAAATGCTAAAAATGCGCTTAGGAGTTGGCTAAACCTGAGCATTATTCTAATAATAAAATATAATTTATGCCATATTTTTTTACATCTGAATCGGTGTCTGAAGGACACCCGGATAAAGTAGCTGATCAAATTTCTGATGCACTTATAGATAACTTTCTTGCTTTTGACCCGGACTCTAAGGTAGCATGTGAGACTCTCGTAACTACTGGGCAAGTAATCCTAGCTGGAGAGGTTAAATCAAGGACATACGTGGATGTTCAGAGAGTGGCGAGAGAAGTAATCAATAATATAGGTTACACTAAGAGTGAATACATGTTTGATGGAAATTCTTGTGGTGTTTTGTCTGCTATTCATGAACAATCTCCTGATATCAATCAGGGAGTAGAAAGAGAGAATAAGGAGGATCAGGGTGCTGGAGACCAAGGAATGATGTTCGGTTATGCAACTAATGAAACTGAAACTTATATGCCATTGGCACTTACACTTTCTCATATGATTTTGGAAGAGTTAGCTTACTTAAGAAGGGAGAAAAAAGACATACCGTATTTAAGGCCAGATTCTAAAAGTCAGGTTACCATTAAGTATGATGACAATAATAAACCTGTTGCTATAGCTGCGATAGTAGTCTCTACACAGCATGATGATTTTGGTAGGTCTAGCGATATGCTTGAACAGATAAAGAAGGATATCATAGAGATTTTAATACCTAGAGTTAAGAAGAGGCTTCCCAAGAATTTACAGAATTTATTTACTGACGAGATAACGTATCATATAAATCCTACTGGGATTTTCGTTATAGGTGGGCCACATGGAGACACCGGTCTAACAGGTCGCAAAATTATAGTGGATACCTACGGAGGAAAAGGAGCTCACGGAGGAGGGGCATTCTCTGGTAAAGACCCGAGTAAAGTGGATAGGTCAGCGGCTTATGCTACACGTCATATAGCGAAAAACGCTGTAGCATCTGGGTTGTGTGATGAGATTTTAGTGCAGGTCGCTTATGCTATAGGTTTAGCACAACCGATGGGATTATATGTAGATACTTATGGAACTTCTAAATTAGATTTAACTGATGGAGAAGTCGCTGAAAAATTGCTGGCTTTATTCGATATGAGGCCTTACGCTGTAGAACAGAGATTTAAACTTAGAACTCCTATTTATTTAGAAACTGCTGCGTATGGTCATATGGGTAGAGAGCCAAAAGAAGTGACTAAGACATTTACTGATGGTTCAGGAAAGATTAAAAAATTAAAAGTGAAGCTATTCCCTTGGGAAGAGCTCGATTATGTGAATAAAATCAAAAAGGAGTTTTCTCTTTAGAATTTACTATGCTTACAATTTTAAAAGCTACCTCTTCTAATAGGGATAGCTTTTTTTGTGAAATATATTTCAGTAATACCGAGACTATTATTGATTATTAGCGTTTTTCTGTTAAACTTAAGAAGCTGCAATTTAATTTAGAAGTTAGAAAATTTACTTTCTGTGTTGTTGGGATTAGTGGCTAACATTAATTTTCCGAAGTCCATTGAGTTTACTCTGAAAATTGATATGTAAACCTTGTCAAATCATCTTATAAGAGAGCTTTTGGAGTGTCAAAATGTGCTCTAGCAAAATGAGGCGGATTACTAAGTCTACTTGTCAAGATTATTAGCTAGTCCGTTGAGTTACCGGGAAAAGAAATGTGAAAGGTTTATTTGTAAGCAAGGAAATAGTTTTTGAATAATCAAGAAGTGACTTAGATTCCCTCGGAATAGGAGAAGTGTCGAGATTAATCACGCGAACGCAAGGTATAGGGTTGTGTTCGTTTCCTGGTTAAGTTGTGTTAAGGTATTAACAATTGTTCAAAACTTGTACTTAAAACTTTTTCATGAAATTTTAGCGTTAAGTTCAGGTGAGTCCTTCATAAAATTACCTTTGAAGTAATGAATGAGTCAGAAACAAAATCAGGTGGGTTTCAACGAAAAAAGATGAATCAAGGTGGTGGATTAAATCCTTTAGACGTTGGGAAAATCCCGCCACAGGCCGTTGAGTTAGAGGGTGCTGTAATAGGCGCTATGATGCTGGAGAAAGAAGCTGTAAATGCAGTGATTGAGATTTTAAAGCCTGAAAGCTTTTATAAAGACGTTCATCAGAAGATTTACTTCGCTATGCGAGACCTATTTTCTCGAAGTGAGCCGATAGATATCCTTACCGTTATTCAAGCTTTAAAAAAGACTGGTGACCTGGAGTTCGTTGGTGGCGCATATTATATTTCTCAACTTACTGACCGAGTAGCTTCCACTGCAAATGTGGAAACACATGCGAGAATAATAGCTCAGAAGTTTATTCAAAGGGAGCTCATTCGAATCAGTAATGAGATTATCAAGGATGCTTTTGAAGAATCTACAGATGTCTTTGATCTATTAGATAAGGCAGAACACAGCCTTTTCCAAGTCGCTGAGGGAAATATTAAAAAGAACTACGCTAAAATGAGCGGCATAGTCAAAGAAGCTTTAGACGGAATAGAAGCAGCTATGAAAAATAAGGATGGGGTCTCAGGGGTTCCTTCTGGATTTACTAAATTGGACAGAGTGACTGGAGGTTGGCAGCGCTCAGATATGATTGTATTAGCCGCCAGACCAGGTATGGGTAAGACAGCATTTGCGTTAAGTATGGCTAGGAATATGGCTGTGGATTATAAAGTTCCAGTTGCTGTGTTTTCATTAGAGATGTCTGCGGTGCAATTGGTTAATAGACTTATTTCAGGTGAGTCAGAAATTGAAGGCACTAAGTTAAGAAGAGGTTCTTTAGATGACCATGAATATCATAAAATGCATGAGCGAATCACTAAATTAGCAGAAGCTCCTATTTTTATAGATGATACCCCAGGTCTATCAGTATTCGATTTACGCGCTAAGTGCAGAAGATTGAAAGCGCAGCATGGTATAGGTATGATAGTAATTGATTACCTCCAATTGATGACTGCGGGCGGTAATAGTAATAATGGAAATAGAGAACAAGAAATAAGTACAATTTCTAGATCTATAAAAGGCTTGGCCAAGGAGTTAGACATTCCTATTATAGCATTGTCTCAGCTATCCAGAGCTGTAGAGAGTAGAGGAGGTGATAAGAAGCCAATGCTTTCGGATTTGAGAGAATCAGGAGCTATCGAGCAGGATGCAGATATTGTATCATTTATATACAGGCCTGAATATTACGGATTGGATGTCGACGAACAAGGGAACTCTTTAAAGGGAGTGGGAGAAATTATTATAGCTAAGCATAGAAACGGATCTTTAGACACTGTTCAACTTAGATTTAAAGGACAATATGCCAAGTTTGTTAATTTGGATGCTTTCGAGTCAGATGATACTTTTAGTAGTTTAGGTCCAAATGTTGGTTTTGCAGACGGAATGAATACAATTACAGTAGGTTCTAAAATGAACGACATGCCTGCTGATGATAAATCAGCCTCAGGAGAAGTTAGTTCAGATGATCCACCATGGTAATTGATATTTGACGAATTCTTTAAACAAAATTGGGAGTAGTAATTGCTCCTGGCAGCTTAAATTTGAATATGGGTTTAAAACAAATGTTACCTTTAGTTGTATTGGCTCTATTGTCTTTTCAGGTATCTGCGAGTAAAATACTTATCCAGATGGATGATACTCAAGCGAATCATATTAAGGCATATGGAATAGCTTTTTGGGTGTTGCAAAATGATATAGAATTGGAATGGCTATTGAACTATCGTGGAGGTAGTTTCATGGTAGCTAATTTTCCAGATATTACTAAGGAGTGTAATGTCAGAGGTGTAAGTTATCAGGTTATAGCTGATATCCAAGCGCAAAATATTTATAACGAGATAGCTGACCCTGAGGTGAATATGGAGCGAGTGAAACTTCAAGTGGCACCTAAGTTAGCGGTATACTCCCCTAAGAATAAGCTTCCGTGGGATGATGCGGTGACACTTGTCTTGACCTATGCTGAAATTCCTTACACGGTTATTTATGATGAGGAGATCGGGAATTTAGAACTGCCTAAGTACGATTGGCTCCACTTACATCACGAAGATTTTACTGGACAGTACGGGAAGTTTTTTAGAAGTTTCAAATCTGCTGCATGGTATCAAGAGCAAGTTCGATTTCAGGAAGAAATGTCTTCTAGGCTGGGGTTTTCTAAAGTAAGTGAGATGAAAGGAGCTGTAGTAGAAGAAATAAATAATTTTGTGCTGGGAGGAGGGTTTTTATTTACGATGTGTTCGGGAACTGATTCTTTCGATATTGCTTTAGCCGCCGCACAAATAGATATATGTGCGGAAATGTATGATGGAGATCCAGCAGACCCAGCAGCTCAGGCTAAATTAGATTTTAATCGAACGTTAGCATTTAAAAACTTCGTGCTAGAGAGTAATCCCTTAGAATATGAATTTAGTTCCATAGACGGAACTACAGACCATACTAAAGCTGGACAGAAAAATGATTTCTTTACTCTTTTTGACTTTAGCGCTAAGTGGGACGTTGTCCCGACCATACTTAATCAAAATCATGAAAAGGTAATTAAGGGATTTATGGGACAAACAACTTCATTTAGAACTAAATATTTAAAGCCCTCGGTTACTATACTAGGTGAGTCAGGAAATATTAATACCACCAAATATATTCATGGTACTTTAGGTCAGGGGCAGTGGACTTTTTATGGCGGTCATGACCCAGAAGATTACCGTCATTTGGTAGGTGACCCTCCCACAGATTTAAATCTATTTCCTAATTCACCTGGGTACAGATTAATATTAAATAACATTTTGTTTCCCGCTGCTAAAAAAAAGAAGCAGAAAACTTAAGAAAAAGATGAATTCTTATTCTTCGAAAATACTGTTAGCTTGGGGTGAGGCGATTAGCGGAAATACTAAGCTTAGAGACTGGTTAATGAAAAATGGATTTCCTGAACTAGGGTTATTTTGTTTCGCTCTTAGAAATAAAGATGACGCCAGAAAATGGCTTTTAGAAAATGGCCATTCTCAGTTAATGGCATTAATAAATGGAGCAGAGGGAAATATGAATGCAGTAGCATGGTTAATGAAAAATAATTATGAACTGCTAGGCCAAATGGCTATGGCTGCAGACAATGATGAAGAGGCTATGAGGTGGATTCATTTAAATACGTCTAAAGAAATATTTTTAATCGCTCAAAAGATTCAATTTGTAAAGAACAGGATAGATGCGGACAACCAAGATGCGCATCGATTTAGCAAAGATTAGTTTTGATGTGGAATAGACAAAGAAAGAGTGAAGTAAGCTAAGTTCTTAGTTACATTTAATATTTGATAATCCAAAAACCCATCTATTTTCTTCGCCATGGTTAAAAAGCCTAATCCAGCTCCTCCTTTTTGATTGAAATTATCGTTACAGAGAGTTTCTATGTATCGCTTTTTTAACTCGTTTTGGTTCAGTCTGTTTATTGTGTTGAGCTTCTGTTCTAAAGTGATTATTTCGTTGGCAGAAATCAAATTCCCTGTTTTGATAGTAAAGTTAAAATCGCAATGCTCAATAATTACAAAGGAATTTGCCTTTCCGTTTTGATCCTTAGCGCTATGATTTGCTATGTTTTGAAGGGCTTCAATTAAAAGGCTGCAAATGCTTCTCATTATTTGTCTCTTCGATCCGGTTTCTAATATGGTCTCCTCGGTAATTTTTAATAAGGATTCTATTTTAACTCCGCTTAAATCTCCAAAATGACTGATTAAAACCGTCTTTTTGGATAAGTCTGAGGACACCAGTTCTAGGTATCGGTGCTTTATAGATTCTAAAGGTATTTCAGAGGTAAAAGGTAGTTCAGATGTAACGGGCATTTATTTATAAGCAAAGGTTGTCATAAATTTACTATTTTTTTTCGATGAAATCTATTTAATCACCGATGAATTACTTGTTTAGTTCATTTCGTGATAAATTAAGCCACTTTTTTTCAAAGCTAATGCTCTGTTATCTTCTTGACATTGACTTGTTTTGACTTTTCAGACGATTTATTTAAAACTGAGAAATCATAAATGATTGATACACTTATGTTTTAAGTTAATAAATTACGTACTGGTATTAATACCTTTTGATACTTTTTAGCGGTACTATGCTATGTCCTTCGGGAGTGGTTATCATGTGATAAAATTCTTTACACAAATAATTTATTGGCCTACTGAACCTCCGGCCTTCTATATAACAATCCCATGCTTCTAGAGCTATTTTCTTGGTTACATTCCACGCATAAGAGTTATATCCAGATGGTCTGGAGATGGAATTAATGTGTCGTTGAGCTTCTGCTAAATTGTGCATGATATATTCTTTTTTGAACACATCAAATTTCATAGGCTAGACCGTAATCAATTTACGCTCTAATTAAGAGAGAAAAGTATATGTGGTAAATTCACTTAAAATCAATACTTTAAGGCGGAATTTAAAATAATTTGTTTTACTCTTTGACGTAGTTTTTTAGGCTCTAGCACTTCTGCGTTATCCCCAAAAGAAAGAATTAACTGTACTAATTCTATTGTTTGCAATGCGAATAACTCTACTGACAAGTATTCTTCATTCTCCTCCACAAGGACTTGAGAATGATGAATAGGCCTAGTCTTTATGTACTTTCCTTGAAGGGCTGAGAATTTAATTCGAATTCTCACTGGAACTCCATTGAGCTCGGTTATACCTATAGAATGTTTAAAAAATCGATCAGGGTTAAATCCTCGCACTTCTTCAAATTTTTCTTTTAAGAGTTTCGTTTTTTGAATTCTGTCAAGACTAAAGGTTAAATAATCACTTCTATTATCTGACCAAGAAATGACATACCACCTTCCTTTATATTCTTTTAGTAAATACGGGTCTAAAATATACGTCTTGGTCTTATCCTTTTTAAAACTCAGGTATACGACTTCTATCTTTTTCTTTGATTTTATAGCGTCTATTAAGGGCCCTAAATATTCAGAACCGGAGTCACTTATGCTTTGTTCGAATTGAATGAATTTTTCTTCTTTAATTTCGACTCCTTCAGGACTGGTTTTTATTTTATCAAAGATTCTTGCTATAGCACTACTAAATTGCTGAAAAATTTCAATATCCTTAAATTGATAGAGAGTTTGAGCGGCAAATTTTATAGCTCCTAAATCTTCCTCTTGAAGAGGAATTTCACTTATAGAGTAGTTTTCTTCTTCATAGAAATAACCATTGTATCTTTTGCTGTACTTAATAGGAGCGTAGTATCCGAGTTCTCCCTCGTTTCTCATAGCGTACAAGTCTTTTTCGATAGTACTATCAGAGATGCGCTCTCCAAAGCTCCCATAGAGTGATTCTTCACAAGCTTCTTTAATCTCTTCCTTTGTAGGGTAGGGCTTTGACTTACTGCCTATGAGACGGTCTATAATTCTATATCTTAAAAGGGCGTATTTATTAGCCGGCATGAAGTTCAGTTTCTTACTAAAATATAATAAAGCATACCTTTTAAATTAAACGTTTGCACTACTTTTTACAGTAACGCTTTTGAAAACCCAAGTCCAACTATTCTCCTCTGCTAAATCAAACGTTAACCAGCTAGTATGAAAAATATACTTAGTACTTCATCTTAATTTTTTGGTTAAGTATAATTGCAGATTACTACGTGCTGGTTACAAGTTGCTGTTCTCAATATTTGTGTCTTCCGATAACTGAATGATTCGCTCTAAGGAGACAAATCTAAACAAGGTCATTCTGTAATTATCAATGTTTTTTGTGTTATCTCTTTTACTTGAGGTTTTATTTTTTTATGTTCTATATCGATATTTAGCTCTTTTATTAGATTTCGGAGTGTGTCCGAACTATTAAAAAGAAACTAGAGAGATGTAAATTTTCAATTTGAAAATGAACGGAGCTAATATTAAGGCGGGCATTAAGTTTAGTATTCTAATTTTAGTTATCTCTAATATATTTAAACTTAGACCTAAAAGAATTATCCCTCCTGTACTGAAAATGATATCTTGAATGTTTTCATCTAGATAGGGTTCTAAATATATAGCGCTTATGGTTAGTGCTCCTTGAAAAATAAGAAGAGGAATAGCGGAGAATAAAATACTTTTACCATATGCTGATGCTAATGCAATAGCAGAGAAGAAGTCCATGGTAGCCTTGGTTATTATTAAATCGCTATTCCCTGATATTCCCTCTTGAAAAGTACCTAGCAGTGTCATGCTTCCTATGCAAAAAAGAAGAAATGCAGTTATCAAACCTTCACTGAATGACTTCTCTGATGATTCGCTCGAGTTAAATCTGTTAAGCCATAAGTTTAGCTTTTGCTCTATCAAAAATAGTTCCCCTAAGATGGCGCCTAGCACTAGGGATAATACGACCACTATAATAAATTCCCCATCAAGGTTAATGGACATCCATACTCCCAGAAATAGAGTGAAAACACCAAGGGCTTGGAATACGGTTTTGATTATTCTTTCTGGAAGACTTTTTTTAATCAGTATTCCTATTGAACTTCCGAGTATTACGGTGCCTGTGTTTATTAATGTCCCTAGCATAGTTTCAAATTTAAAAAAGAAAGTTAGTCGATGAACAAAACCCTTCAATAAGGAACGATGATTTTATGACTATTAAAATTACCTTTGCTGCGCAATGAAGTTTACTCTCCAACATAATGATTCTGGCTCTAAAGCAAGAGCCGGATTAGTAGAAACAGATCATGGAGTTATTCAGACTCCTATATTCATGCCTGTGGGAACTGCGGCTACTGTAAAGGGAATAACGCAGCAGGATTTAGAGTCAGATATAAAAGCAAAGATTATTTTAGGGAATACCTACCACCTCTATTTAAGACCTGGTTTAGATATCATAGAAGCAGCAGGTGGGCTTCATAAGTTTAACGGATGGAATAAACCAATTCTTACTGACAGCGGTGGTTATCAGGTGTACTCACTTAGTGATAATAGAAAGATAAATGAGGAAGGAGTAGTGTTTAGATCTCATATAGATGGCTCTAAACACTTATTTACTCCTGAAAATGTAATGGCTACACAGCGGGTTATTGGAGCTGATATTATTATGGCTTTTGATGAATGTACACCTTACCCATGCGAATACTCCTATGCTGAGAATAGCTTAGATATGACCCATAGATGGCTGAAAAGGTGTGTTACTAATCATCAGGAAAACGACCCGAAATATGGTTTTTCTCAAGCGCTATTCCCTATAGTACAGGGGAGTGTTTACAAGGATCTTAGGATGAAGAGCGCTGAGTTTATAGCGGAGCAAAATATGCCAGGAAATGCGATTGGAGGTCTTTCTGTAGGAGAGCCACATGAGGAGATGTATGCCATGACTGAAGTAGTGTGCGATATACTTCCTGAGGATAAGCCAAGATATCTTATGGGGGTAGGAACCCCTGCCAATATTCTTGAAAACATAGCGTTAGGTGTAGATATGTTTGACTGCGTAATGCCTACTAGAAATGCCAGAAATGGGATGCTGTTTACTTGGGAAGGAACCATGAATATGAAAAATAGAAAATGGGCAGATGATTATACGCCTCTTGATGCTCATGGGACCAGTTACGTCGATTCCTTCTATTCTAAATCATACGTTAGACATTTGTTTCATGCGAATGAAATGTTAGGGAAAATGATAGCAACAGCTCATAACTTGGCTTTCTATATGGATCTTGTAAAACAAGCAAGAGAGCATATTAAGTTTGGAGATTTTTCAGACTGGAAAAATAAAGTGGTGCATAAACTTTCTGAGCGCTTATGAATACTCTTGATAGATATATTATTAAGAAGTTTCTTAGTACTTTCTTCTTTATTATCATGGCGTTTATTATTATTTCAGTAGTAGTAGATTTTTCTGATAGGGTAGATGATTTTATAGAGCACGACGCTCCTGTTATGGAAGTATTAATTGGATACTACTTAAATTTTTGTATTCACTTTGGGAATCTTCTGAGTGGCTTGTTGATATTTTTAACCGTAGTGCTTGTCTGCAGTAATATGGCTCAGCGAACTGAGGTGGTGGCTATTCTGAGCGGTGGAGTTTCATTTAACAGATACTTAAGACCGTTTTTTATAGCCGCTACTATCTTGGTGATTATTTTTCTTTTTATTTCACATATCGTTTTGCCATCTGCAAACCAGAGGAAGCTAGAGTTTGAGAATACATATATCCGTCCGAATTTTTATATCTCTGATAAAAATGTTCATCGTGAAATTTCTCCTGGAGAAATAGTCTATTTCAAGTCTTTATCTGTTTCTAAGCAGCTAGGTTCTAAGTTTTCGATAGAGAACTGGGAAGAGGGCGAATTAAGAAAAAAAGTATTTGCTAATAAAGCCACTTATGACCCAGATAAAAAAATATGGGAGCTAAAAAAAGGACAGATAAGAAAATATCATAAAGATGGAACGCAGTCGTTCGAATATTTTGCAGAGAAGGATACAACGCTAAGTCTTACTATAAATGATTTCGGTCATAGGTCTAGTATTAGCAGTGCTATGAAATGGGATGAGTTAAATGTCTTTATTGCAGAGCTAGAGAAGAAAGGATTTTCAGATGCTTCAAAGCATCAGATTGAGAAGCATCAGCGAACAAGTATTCCTTTTAGTATTTATGTTTTTGTGTTAATAGCCGCTTCTATAGCTTCTAGAAAATTAAGAGGAGGAACTGGGATTCATTTAATGTTAGCTGTAGTGATAGGTTTCGTCTATGTGTTTTTCCAGCGAATAGCAAGTGTTTCTGCCACGAATGCAGGAGTAGATCCGTTAATAGCTGTCTGGATACCAAACATAATTTTCCTTGGCTTGGGAATCTGGGTTTACATTAAATCTCCGAAATAAAAGTCAGGTTACAGGGTGAAGATCCACTCAGAGTATCCCTCTTTCGTAAACATGTTTTTTTTAGGCTTGGTGTTGAATACTCCGAATATTGAGCTGCCGCTTCCACTTAATGAGGCGTATTCAGCGCCAGTATTTATAAGTGTTTCTTTTATGCGTTGTAATGCTGGATACTTCCCGTTGAGGGTTTTCTCGAAATCGTTTATCCAGTTTTCCTGCCAGTCATTTACAGTAATATCCCAATCGATATTACTCTGAGTAGTTTCAGATAAGTCTAATCCACCATAGGCCTCTGCAGTACTAATATGAATGTTAGGATTTACGAGAAGGACATACTTTCCTTTTAATTTAAAGTCAATAGGAGTGATGATCTCTCCTCTTCCCTTGATCAAAGCAGAGCCCTGTATGCAAAAGAAAGGGCAGTCGCTACCTAGCTCAGCAGAAAGTTTAACTAATTCTTTGCTCGTTATTTTAAGATTTTCTAGTTCGTTTACTCCTTTTAAAACTGCCACAGCATCAGAACTCCCTCCTCCGAGGCCTGCTCCGATAGGTATGTTTTTAAGTAAATGAATATCATAGCAAGAGATGGCATACCCTCTTTCTCTAAGAAGTCTTAAAGCATCAATACATAGGTTTTTATTTGGGTTTCCCGGGATTTCAATATTATAAGCCTGAAATGAATCTGTGGTAGAAGGAATAATTTCTATGAAATCATACAGAGGTACTTTAGTGAAAATACTTTCAATTTCATGAAAACCATCAGCTCTTTTACCTTTTATATAAAGGCCGAAGTTTATTTTAGCTGGAGCTTTGTAAATCATTTGTCTAGTCTAGGTAGCCAAATCTTTTTAGCTTCTTGGCGTCATCTCTCCAGTCCTTATCTACCTTGACGAATAATTGTAAGAAGACTTTTTTATCTATAAATCGTTCTATATCTCGCCTAGCTTCAGTTCCTACTCTTTTTAGTGCTATCCCACCTTTACCAATGATGATTCCCTTTTGACTTTCTCTCATTACGTAGATAAGAGCTCTAACACGCACTATTTTTTTCTCTACAATATATTCTTCCACCTCGACTTCAGATGAATACGGAATTTCCTGCTTGTAGTGAGTCATGATTTTTTCTCTAATAATCTCACTTACGAAAAAACGCATGGGTTTATCGGTCAGTTCATCTTTTGGGAAGTATGGGGGAGATTCAGGAACTAGAGAGATTATTTTTTTCATAACCATGTCTACATTAAACTTGTGTAATGCAGATATAGGAACTATTGTAGCATTAGGCAATTTTTCTTTCCAAGCGTCCAATTTAAGTTGAATTTCAGCTTGGTCGGTCATGTCAACCTTGTTCAGCACGAGAATAGTAGGGATGTCTATTTTAGTAAGCTTTTCAGCTAAAATGTGCTGATTTTCAGGCTTTTCATTTATCTCCACTACGAAGAGGAAAACGTCAGCATCTTGAAAAGCACTCTTCACGAAGTTATTCATTCCTTCATGAAGCTTGTATTTTGCATCTACAACCCCAGGGGTATCAGAAAACACTAACTGATAATCATCATCATTGACTATACCCATAATTCTATGCCGTGTGGTCTGAGCTTTAGCATTTATAATGCTCAGTTTGGTTCCTACTAATTGATTCATTAGAGTAGATTTGCCTACGTTAGGTTTACCAATAATATTTATAAATCCAGCTTTGTGATTCATGAGTAATTTACTTATAGACAAAGATAATGGAATCCTGTTCGGTTTAGATTATTCAAAAACAAAAAAGGCTCAGGAAATGATCCTGAGCCTTTGACTCTTAGTAGCGAGGGCAGGACTCGAACCTACGACCTTCGGGTTATGAGCCCGACGAGCTACCAACTGCTCC
>DDEI01000070.1:15105-20349 GCA_002336675.1 Flavobacteriales bacterium UBA1958
CCTTCGGGTTATGAGCCCGACGAGCTACCAACTGCTCCACCTCGCAATGTTTACAAAACAACTCTAACCTTTGTTCGCTAGATTTATTTCGGACTGTAAATATATGAAGTTTTAATTCCTAGTGCTTAATTGATAGATTTATTTTCGGGATTAAATGTGATGTATGTTTAAATAAGGTTTAATAATCTACTTTTAATTAAATTATTCCGATAAATAAACGTAAACTCTTTTATTACTTGCCAGTTGCTTTTACTGTTTTCTTGGATGTTTATTACATCATTAACTCCGGCGACTCAGACAACTATCAAAGTGATAATAGTAGTCGAGCTATATTATACAAACTTCGCTAAACTAAAAGGTTAAGGGAATTCAAATGTTACATTTGTTTTATCTTGAGTGGGGCATTTTATAACACCCCTAAGATTAACTAAGGGTTAGGTATTCAGAGCTATGTTCTAGTGAGTTGTTTGTATGTTTCATTTTTTATAATCGATTAATTTAAACTGTCATTTTATTCCTTGTAGTTAATCAATTAATAGTTGAACTTAGCTTTAGCCCAAAGATGCCTGCTAATGCCATTTAATTCCGTTTTTTCCTGGTTTATGAAAAAAAGAGTTCATCAAATAGAGCTCTTTAAGAAATACCCATTAGAGGTTCAGGGAGAGTTGATGAAGGATTTATGCAGAATGGCTCAGCATACAGAGTTTGGACTCATGTATAACTTCAGTTCCATTAAGAGTGCTAGCGAGTTTAAAGAGCGTGTACCTATTAGAACGTATGAAGATTTTGAGCCATACATCTCTCGTCTTAGAGAAGGGGAGCAAAACCTTCTATGGCCTAGCAAGCAAAAATGGTTTGCTAAATCTTCAGGCACCACAAGTGGAGAGAGTAAGTATATACCAGTCACATCAGAGTCATTAGAGGAGTGCCATTATAAAGGAGGGAAGGATTCACTTTCTATTTACTACGAATTAAACCCACAGGCTGATGTATATTCAGGAAAGACCTTAGTGCTTGGAGGTAGCTCCAATATTCATTCGTATAATAAAGCATGTTATACGGGAGATTTAAGTGCTATAATTATTAGAAATCTTCCTATTTGGGTCGAGTTAAAGCGCATACCCAACAAGGATATAGCTCTTATGGAAGACTGGGAGCATAAAATAGATAAGATGGCGCTAACAAGTATGCATGAAGATGTGAGAATGGTGGTAGGAGTTCCGTCATGGACTTTAGTTCTTATGAAGCGTATTCTAGAGATGCAAAATAAATCGTTGATTACGGATGTATGGCCGAATCTAGAATTGTTTTTGCATGGGGGGGTTAGTTTTTCACCTTACCGAAAACAGTTTGAAAGTCTTATTGATTCTTCCAAGATGAATTATTTGGAGACCTATAATGCCTCAGAGGGCTTTTTCGGAATTCAAGACAGATTAGGCGAGAAAGACATGCTTTTAATGTTGGATTATGGGATCTATTATGAGTTTATCCCTTTGATAAACGTGAATGATGACCAGCCTAAGACGCTAAGCTTAAGCGAAGTGAATTTGGGAGAGGTTTATGCATTAGTTATTTCTACTAATGGAGGACTTTGGAGGTATATGATAGGAGACACTATTCAGTTCACTAGCTTAACCCCTTTTAGAATAAAGGTGTCAGGAAGGACGAAGCATTTTATGAATGCTTTTGGTGAAGAAGTTATAATTGAAAATGCAATAGCTGCCTTAGAAGTTGCATGCGCTGAGACTTCAGCTACGATTTCGGATTTTACCGCTGGGCCAGTTTATATTGGTCAGACAAATAAGGGTAGGCATGAGTGGTTTATTGAGTTTCAGGAAACACCGAGTGATATAGATAAATTTCGAGTTGTGTTGGATCAGGCTTTGCAACTAGAGAATACAGATTATCAATCTAAACGGGCTTATAATTTAGCGCTGGAAGAACCACTGATAAGAATTCTGCCCAGAGGAACGTTTTACAAATGGATGAAAAAAAGAGGGAAGTTAGGTGGTCAAAACAAAGTACCCAGGCTATCTAACAATAGGGAGTATTTAGATGAAATTAATTCTCTTATCAAAACAGGCTATTTGGCCGAAGAATTAAATTTAAAAAGAACATGACTATTTTTTTGTATTATATCTTTCAATTTATTCTTCTCTGGCAAACGCCATGCAAGATGGAGGGGGATATCGAATTAGATGAGTTTCAAAATGTTTATGTATACGATAATACGTCTCTTTTAAACTATAATAAAGCAGGTGTAAATCATTTCTCCTACAGCAACTTAAGGAAAGGAGAGATAACTTCAGTGGATGTAACAAACCCTCTGAGAATAGTCCTTTATTATGGTGAAAATAATGAGGTTATTTTTTTAGATAATACCCTTTCGGAGCAAAATCAAGGAGTAAGTCTTAATGACTTGTCTTTATACGATGTTTCCCTAGTATGCTCCTCTTTTCAAAATCACTTGTGGCTATATCGATCAGCTGAACAAAAGTTGGTGAGGATAAATAGAAATGGGGAGGTGGTGAATGAAACGGCTAGCTTGGCTCTTTGGACTGAAGGAGATGTTGGTGAATTTATTTTACTTAAAGAGTCAGGTAATTTTCTTTATCTGGTTTCATCTGAGGGGGAGGTAATCGTCTTTGATCAGTATGGCACTTTTCGAAAAAAAATATTGATTTCTGAAGCTAGTAAGATTCACGTCTCAGAGTCAAAAATTCTTTATTTACATGATAAGGATATTTACGCCATAGATACCGAGATTTATACTGAGCCTGTTTCTATTTATTCGTTTGAGGATGAGCTGAAAGTTGGAGTGGTTGATTTTAACCTTAGGCATGTTGCTATATTAAGACAGGGATTACTGAGCTTAAGTGAGGTCTCTAATTAGGCTTTTAGTGGAAAAGTTTTTCTAATAATCCCCTGAATTTTTTTGTATTTTCACTCCATAGATTAAGCGACTTAAATAAATCAATAATGAGTAAGAAAACGCACGTGGCGATAGCCGGTAATATAGGCTCGGGAAAAACAACTTTAACAACTCTTCTGTCTAAACATTTTAAATGGCAAGCACATTATGAGAATGTAGATGACAACCCCTACCTGAATGATTTTTATAAAGACATGCAGAGATGGTCTTTTAATCTTCAGGTTTTCTTTATGACAAAAAGATTTGATCAGCTACAAGAAATGATGATTAGCAAAAAGAGTTTTATTCAAGATAGAACTATATATGAAGATGCATACATCTTTGCTCCCAATTTGCATGCTATGGGTCTTATGACAACTAGAGATTACGAAAATTTTCTAGGTCTATTTAATAGTATGGATCAGTTCTGTCATGCTCCAGATCTTTTAGTGTATTTAAGAGCGAGTGTTCCCACGCTAGTCAATCAAATACAGAAGAGAGGGCGTGATTATGAAGAATCCATTAGAATAGATTATTTAACGAGGCTCAATGAGCGTTATGAGGCGTGGATTAGTACGTATGATAAAGGAAATTTGTTAATCATTGATGTAGATGATAATTACTTCAATGATGATGCAGGAGACTTGAATAACATCATAACGAAAGTTGATGCCGAGCTTCATGGTTTATTTGAACAACAAGAAGTTTAGATAAAAATATTAAGACATAAAAAAAACCATTTCAAGTGAAATGGTTTTTTTATGTCTATTAAATTCTAAATTTTACTGGGCTACTAATGAGACTTGAAGTGTTACTTCATCATTAATTACCTTATCACCTAAGGTATCGAAGAATTTGCCTGATTTATATTTTATACCGTAATCTGTTCTATCAAATTTGATAGCTCCTGCTATAGAAATATTTCCTTTAATGTTTTGAGACTGGACCGCTACTAGCATAGCAATAGCAGGCTTAGTAATCCCTTTAATAGTTAAATCTCCATTCACCTTGAAGTTGGTTTTCATACCTTGCGCAGACGCCATAAGCTCTGAGCTTGTTATTTTATAGCTCGCTTTCGGATGCTTATCTACTCCGAAAAAATCATCTGCTTTGAGGTGTCCGACTAGATTTGCATTGGACTCATCATCTTCTATGTCAGTAACACTTATAGAAATCATGTCGAGGGTAATAAGACCAGCAGAAATTAAGCCGTTTTCACCCATAGAAAAGGTTCCAGAGTTGACAGAGACCTCGCCACTGTGGGCGCCTGTTAATTTTCTACCTGTCCACTTTATTATACTTTGAGAAGCGTCTAAGGTATAAGTTCCAGCATTAGGTGGTACAGGACTATTATTTGCTGTAGAAATATTATTAGGGTCAAATCCCATTTCCTCAAGAGCACATTTAGTTATTTCTGCTTCAAACTCTTTGTCATTTTGAGATTTATCTTGACACCACTTGGAGTTTTCTTCAGTTTTGTCTCTACCTGCCATGATTCCATAACAGTCACATGCGGAATATTCTCTTTCCTGTCCGTGATTTTCTAGTGAATGACCGCCTAATATAGGTGCGATAACTAATCCTATAAGACAAGTAAGCTTGATGAGAATGTTCATAGAGGGGCCAGAAGTATCTTTGAATGGATCTCCAACTGTATCGCCAGTTACTGCTGCTTTGTGGGCGTCAGAACCTTTGTAGGTCATCACTCCATTAATCTCTACACCAGCTTCGAAAGACTTTTTAGCGTTATCCCAAGCACCTCCAGCGTTGTTTTGGAAAATAGCCCATAGTACGCCTGAAACAGTAACACCTGCCATATAACCACCCAGCATTTCGGCAACCAACATGTTATTATCTTGATAAGCTAATTTACCTACCAAGACTACAGCTATTGGAAAACCTATGGTTAACAGGCCAGGTAACATCATTTCTTTTAAAGATGCTTTTGTAGAAATAGCCACACATTTATCATATTCTGGTTTCCCAGTTCCTTCCATTATTCCTGGAATTTCTTTAAACTGTCTTACGACTTCATTTACCATTTCCATGGCTGCTTTACCTACAGCATTCATAGCTAATGCAGAGAATACAACTGGTACCATAGCACCAACAAATAACATAGCTAATACCGGTGCTTTAAATATGTTAATTCCATCTATTCCTGTGAAAGTAACGTATGCGGCGAACAATGCTAACGAAGTTAACGCTGCAGATGCAATAGCAAAACCTTTACCAGTAGCAGCAGTTGTATTACCAACAGCATCTAAAATATCAGTTCTCTCTCGAACTATAGGGTCTTGTTCACTCATTTCAGCAATACCACCAGCATTATC
>DDEI01000049.1 GCA_002336675.1 Flavobacteriales bacterium UBA1958
CAGATTTTAATAAAAAAGATAAAGGAAAAGAGGATAAAACACTTGATGGTCCTGCCGATGATTTAGCTGATCTACCTGAAGAAGTGAGAGAAGAAATTGATTTGAATAGGAATGATTTTGTAGATTTTTCAGTGCCGTGGAGCGCTAACCTTACTTATACCATTAACAGACGAAACATATTTGATACTGATTTACAAAGAGATACAGTATCTATTACACAAAGTATACTGGCGAGAGGAGATCTTACAATTTTTGAGAAATGGAAAATAGGCTATACTACTGGTTATGATCTTCAAGCGGAAAAAGGGAATAGGTTAACACCTACCACGTTATCTCTGTTTTGGGATTTACACTGCTGGGAATTTAAGTTCGATTACATCCCTATAGGAGTTAGAAAGAGTTTTACTATTCAGGTAAACGTTAAAGCATCAGCGCTTAAGGATTTAAGGATAATGCATCGCGGAACCTTCGGTAATGAGAACGGTCTGAGGTAAAAAAACCTCAAATCCTTCTAATTTAATCTTCTCCTCAACTAAAAAGCACCCAGAAATTTCATCTTTCTTTCTGCATAATCGGCACATAGATGTAGCTTTGCACCAAATTTAGACCCAAATGATTCAGCTCGGAAAATTCAATGATTTAAAGGTAAGTAAATCAGAGGACTCTGGTTACACCTTAATAGATGATGAAGGAACTGAAATATTTTTACCATCTGAAAAAACAGATAAAGAATTAGAGGAGGGGGCTAACGTAAGTGTATTCGTTTATCCTGGAATACTGGGAGCTAAGAAAGCTACGCTCAAAAAGCCGCTTATAGCGCTTGGTGAATTTGCTTTTCTCACTGTAAGTAGTACAGATGAACAGGGTGTTTATGTAGACTGGGGAATGGAGAAAGACCTGCTAATTCCGCCTAAGCAAGAAGGGGAGCGCATGGAAGAAGGAGAAAGCTACATTATTTTTATGTACCAAGATAGAGAGTCTGGAAAGCTTTATGGGAGTAATAAAATAGAGAAGCGGCTTTCTAACGATGATCTTACGATAGAAGAAGGCGAGGAGGTAGATTTAATGGTGCAGCGTGAATCAGACATGGGATTTGCTGTAATCGTAAATCACAGACATAGAGGACTTGTTTTCGAAAACGAAGTATTCCAAGACTTACTAATAGGAGATACTCTGAGAGGATACGTAAAGAAAATCCAATCTGAGAACAGACTAGATATTACTATTCGACCTATGGGTTATAGAAATACAGTCGACCCAGACGTAAAAACTGTGCTTAACGGCTTAGAGGAAAATCAAGGATTTTTACCTCTAACAGATAAAAGTAAGCCTGACCTTATTATGGTAGAATTAAACCTGAGTAAAAAAGCGTTTAAAAGAGCTGTAGGGTTTCTTTATAAAGAGAGAATGATAGAGATTAAGGAAGATGGTATTTACCTTGTTTAATTCAAGATTAGGCCTGATTCGAATATTGACTTAGTCTAGAATTATAGGTCGACGTGATGCTAATATGAGCTTAATCGAAGGCATTTAAATTGAATAAGTCATTGTATGCTAGAAATAAATTTTTATTAATTTATCTTTTGACTCTCGACTAAATTGGTATTTGAATCTAGAATCATTAATTGACTCTTACCAATCGATAGGAAAGTAATCCTTTAAGAATTTACCGCACCAGTGTTTTCCGGTATTGATACCATCTAACACTGGATCCATTACTCTGGCTGCTCCATCTACGATGTCTAATGGTGGCTGAAAGTCATACACATTTTCCTTATGCTTTGAGAGTTCTGCCGGATCTTCATCTGTCACCCAACCTGTATCTACAGCATTCATGTATATCCCATGCTTGGCCAGTCCAGATGCAGAAGTATGAGTTAGCATGTTAAGGGCTGCCTTAGCCATATTCGTGTGTGGGTGTCTGTCTTCCTTTTTGAATCGGTGGAACTTTCCTTCCATAGCAGTCACGTTAATGATGTGCTTCATTCCAGTCTCCTCATCTTTCATGAGAGTGCTAAGTCTATTGCAAAGCACAAAAGGAGCTACCGCATTCACCAACTGAACTTCTAACATCTCTGGAGTTTCTATTTCTCCGAGCTTCAGTCTCCAGCTATTCGTTTTTCTAAGATCCACTTGTTGTAAATCCGCATCCAACTTTCCTTCAGGAAATACCTCCCGAGTAGTAAAAGTGTTATCGAAGCTATATGGAATCTGAGAAAGTTTGGCAGACTGTCTGAGGCCTATTCCCGGTTCAGGAGCATGCCAGCTGACAGGAAGCATATTATTCTTGTTAGAGGTTTTAGGAGCTATAGCATCCAGCTCGCTCAGGCATTGGTGGTGGTCCACGAGCGTTTCTCTGGCAAAAGGAGAGAGCGCCTCAATCTGAAGCTCTTCATTAGGAATCAAGTGCGTATAAAAACCAGCAGGTCTCCTTACGGTTTGTGCGGCATTGTTAATGAGGATGTCTAGCCGTTCGTATTTCTGTTCTATAAAATTGCAGAAAATCTCCACACTCGGAATATGTCTGAGGTCCAGCCCGTGGATTTTTAATCGGTGACCCCATTTCTGAAAATCAGTTTCCTTGGCATAACGCAATGCAGAATCTATGGGGAATCTAGTCGTAGCTACCACAGTGGCTCCAGAACGCAGTAGCATTAAAACTATGTGATATCCTATTTTCAAACGAGAACCAGTAACCACAGCTACTTGGTCTGTTAAATCAGCTTTCTGGAATCTTTTTAGATAATTAAATTCTCCGCATTCATGGCACATCGCGTCATAGAAATGATGCAGCTTTGTGTATTCCTTTTTACACACATAGCAGTTTCTAGCGGAGGTAAGTTCAGAAAAATTATGTTCCTCAGAAGCTACATTTAATATCAACTGTGGCGCTTCGAACACAGAAGCCTCTCGTGCAATTCTTATCCCAGTTTTTTTTCTAGCGTGTTTGTCGCGCTCTTGATTTTTTCTTTTAGCTGCCTTTTTTCCATCTTTTCTTCTTCTATCAAACTCTTTCTTACTTGGTCTAGAAAGTTTTCCGGCTGCTATCATGAGAGCCTCCCGTTGTTCGCGCGGAAGCTCAAAAAGCAGATTGGTATCTGCCAAAAGTTTTTTTAGAGTGGAAATAGTAGAATTTACTTCCTCTGAATTGGCGCTATTCGATTTTTTTTCTGACACTTGTTTTTCTGCAATACAAAGATAGTGTGGGTGAATTGACAATTGACAATTAGCAATTTAAATTTTGAGGAGAACAATTTTCTCACTCCGCTATCGAGACAACTACTTTCTCTCTAAACTCAGGCATCGTTCCATTAGCGTTTGATTTGTTAAGTAGTATTTAAGGTGAGAGTCTGATCTCCGGAGGTGATTGTTCGTTAGGCCCGATTTCTCCTGCACATAAAAAATGGCTGCCTTATATTAAGGACAGCCATTTACTTTTTTTCTATGCGTTTAAAGATTAAACCTTAGACCGGGTTTATTACTTTCCTGACATAATGAAGGGAAGCGCGCTCCCATCTGTAGAAAGATATTCAGGAACTTTCGATCCACCCTCTCTCCATGCATCTATTTCTAATTTTCTTAGGATAGACTTTGTCAAATCTCTAGACTCCAATCTGTATGCTTCAGCTCTACCAGCAGCTTCTATTACTACAGAAGCAGAATCTCCTCGAGCAGTTTGAATTTTAGCATTGGCTAAATACGTTTGCTCTAACTCTTTTTTCTGAGCCAATTGGTTTTTCTGATCTTGTTCCTGCTTGTCTTCTATGGCCTTTTTGATAATCTCAGGTAAATCCACATCAGCTATCTCTATAAAGGTGACATTCACACGGTAATC
>DDEI01000021.1 GCA_002336675.1 Flavobacteriales bacterium UBA1958
AAAGGTAAAACTGTAGCTATTTCTGGTTCAGGAAACGTAGCTCAGTATGCAGCTGAAAAGTGCCTTCAATTAGGAGCCAAAGTGGTTTCTATGAGTGATTCTAAAGGTTATATATATGATGCGAATGGAATTGATGAAAATCAATTAGCTTACCTCATGGAATTAAAGAATGTGAAAAGAGGAAGAATTAGCGAGTATGCTAAAGAATTTCCTGCGACTTCATTCCATGAAGGAGAAAGACCTTGGGGGCTTAAATGTGACATTGCTCTTCCGTGTGCTACTCAAAATGAGTTAAACGGAGATGAAGCCAAAACACTGGTCAGTAATGGGTGTATTTGTATAGCTGAAGGGGCTAATATGCCATCTACACCTGAGGCTATAGAAGTTTTTGCGGAGCATAAAATATTATTCTCTCCAGGAAAAGCATCTAATGCAGGTGGTGTGGCTACTTCTGGTTTAGAAATGAGCCAAAACTCATTAAGAATGAGCTGGACTAGAGAGGAAGTTGATGAAAAATTGCACGCAATTATGACTTCTATTCATAAGGCCTGTGTAAAATACGGTAAAGAAGGTGACTACGTAGATTACGTAAAAGGAGCTAACATTGCTGGTTTCGTTAAGGTAGCAGATGCGATGTTAGATCAAGGAGTAGTTTAAACTACCCCATTAAAAATTTCATTGTAAAAGAGTCTTTTTTAAGGGCTCTTTTTTTATGGAATTAAAAGTGAACTATCTCCATAGCTAAGAAACCTGTAATCATTTTCTAAAGCATGGCTGTAGACCTCTCTCCATGACTCACCGATAAAAGCTGAAACTAAGAAAAGAAGTGTGCTCTTGGGCATGTGAAAATTAGTAATGAGCCCTGTAATCACCTTAAACTTAAACCCTGGAACTATCATTAGGCTAGTATAGCCATAAACTTTCTCTAAACCACTCTCTTCACATTTAGAAACTAAAAAAGAAAATGCGTCATGATAATCTCCAAATAATAATGGTTGCGATTTCCAGTCCCACTGCCTTACAATCTGCGGCTTAGCTAAATCCTCCGCTCCATTTTGCTTAAGCTGAACAGCTAAAATAAATAAGCTCTCCACTGTTCTTACAGCGGTAGTTCCTACCGCTATGAGATTTTCCAAGACACTTAGTCTTCTCAGCTCATCAATATGCACATCGAATAGCTCATGATGCATAATGTGTTCATCTACTAAGCTAGAAATTGGCTTAAAAGTTCCCGCACCTACATGCAGGTTTACTTTTACCTGCTCCACACCAACTTGACCTAACTTATGTAAAATCCCTTCTGTGAAATGTAAACTAGCGGTAGGCGCAGCTACACTTCCTTCATTTTTAGCAAATACTGTTTGATATCTCTTTATATCAGAGGTCTCGGCTCTTCTCTTTATATATGGAGGCAAGGGGGTTTTACCAAAAATTTCAAGAATTTCACTAAAAGACAACTTTGGACTAGACCAGCTAAACGCTAATTTAAAAGCCCCATTAAAAAAACTAATTTTTTCTGCCTTCAGTTGTAACTTCTTTCCAGCATAAAATTCTTCAGCAACAATAAAACCCTCTTTCCATTTTTTAGCCCCTCCTAATAGACATCTCCATTCTACTTGATTTGTTTGGGCTAGTTTCTCACTTATATCACCTCCCTCCGGCTCTAAACAAAACACTTCTAAAGACCCGCCAGTTGGCTTTTTCAGATGTAATCTCGCATTAACTACTTTGGTTTCATTGAGTATTAGATGGTATTTTCCACCGATAATTTTAGAAACATCAGAAAACTTCTCATCAGTAATATTACCAGATTTAGCGTATAGTAATTTCGCATCTGACCGTTTGTCTTTCGGTTTCCATGCTATTCTTTCTTCGGGTAATTGGTATTCTAATACTTCCATCAATATCGAATTGCAACGCCTCAAAAATAGCCTATAAAAACGAAGCTCCGAGACGTTTCTCAGAGCTTCATTAACCTTAACTAAAACTAACTATACTATTTATGTCGGCTCAGAAAGAGCCTGTTGAAATACACCTTTAAAAACTTATTATACCGAAGGTAACCTCTGTGGTGTGAAGAAATTACTTTTTGAAATAATCAAGCATTGAACCATTAAATATACAATTGAAAATTAGAATCACCTACCACTTTAAACTTCAAGCTAGAGATAGTACTAATAATTTTTATAATTTCTTCTTCCGTCTCATCATTAAGCCCAAGAGTAATCGAAGGATTAAAGCCCGAAGTATTTACTACGCTCATTCCCATAAACAACTTTAAATCTTCTAAAACTATATTAAGCGGGACATTATCAAAACTTAAATTACCCTTTTCCCATTTCTTCAAAGAAGAATGCATATACTTTATTTCCGTAGCATTAGACACCCCTTCTCCCCTCTGTAAAAATACCTCAGCATTATTAGAGTTAACCTTCACTTTTCCAGTAAAACATTTTACATCTAACAACTCGTTTCTACTCGTCACATAAAATGATGTTCCTAAAACACCGACCTTACCATTGATGGTATTCACGGTAAATGGAACTCCTTTTTTCACCTCGAAAAAAGCTTCTCCACTAAGGTTGACATTTCTCGAATCAGCATCAGAACCAAATTTTATTCTGCTATTCGGGCTAAGTGAGACTGCAGAACCATCAGGAAGCGCGTGGTAGCTTACTGAACTTGAATCGTTAACAAACGAAGTAACGTTTTCTGACGGATACAGAAAGAACACCGCACACGCGAAACAAGCTGCCGCTAGGTATGGGATAAACCTAGTCAAGATCTCTCTTCTTTTAAGTTTTATTATGTTATCAGTTCTTTCCAGCTTAGAATTAAGCTCTAACCACGTCTGTTCTTGAGATTTGTTCTCAGGAACGCTTAATGACGATAGTAAAATTTCTATTAACTTTTCTTTTTTCACACCCAGTAATTCTAAGTCTATTACAAATCAAAAAAGAATTTCCCCACCAAAAAATAAAAATTTATTCTTCTACGGTGATTTCAATTGTAGTGCCAGTTAAGCCAGCAAACACCCCAAAACCATTATTGATGTTATTAGGCGCAGAGTACAATGACCCTGAAAACTGGCTAGGAGCATAATTAAAATACTCCGAGTATTCAGAAGATAGTGCGTATATAGTGAGGTTGTGTAAACCTAAAAATGAGAAATCATCCGCTAAAATAGTCGCATTATCAATTTTAATAGGCCGCGCATAAGAATCGTCAAATTTTCCTTGCGCATTGTTAAAGGTTAATGGTATCGGATTTTCTTCTTCTACTATTAGATTTAATAGATATTCATATTCTGGAGTAGACTCCCAACTCACAGACCCTAAAACCTGATTAATCCCTTCAGCATCAATTACAGAGACTCCGTCAAAGGTGCTGGTGACAATTAGAATTTCTGGAATTTCACAACTAGAAGTAATTACTTTTTCATTGTAGTTCACTTCTAAAGTAACAAAGGAACCAGGTAGTATAATATATTCTTCGTTTGTGTAAAACCCTGGAGAGCTATCATTAGATTCTAATAAAATCAATTCGTCTCCGATTCTAAGATTCACCTCTGCATCAAGAATAGGCCTTGTTTCTTGTTTATCAAACTCTCTAGAAGTCAACACACTCTCTAAGTATACGTCAGTAACTGGTTCATTTCCATGAAGATAAGCCTTTATCACCACAGGGGCAGTAGGAACCTCATTGAGGTTCTTCTTACAAGAAGACAAACAAACTACAACGAAAAATAACAACAATAATCTATGCATTATATACTTAAAGTTATGAAAACACTGTAAAGACGACTTAAATGAAGTGATTCGCGCTCTAAAATAAGAAATTTATCGCTTTGGCTGGTATCATTTATATGATAACTGTAAAATCTAACATTCTGATTATTAAAAATATTCTGCACTGAACCGCTAATTGTTGCCTTGATAGAATTGAATAAGTTTAACTTATAGCCAACGGACAAATCACTTCTAAAAAAAGAAGGAAGTGAGGCGCTATTGTTTTCACCATAAAGTAAAAACGGCCTGAAATCTCCATTAACTAGCTCAAGAACATAGCTGCCTATTACTGGGGTATATGGCTTACCTGAAGCCCAGACAGAGTTGCATGACACATTTAAATTGTTGCTCTCCCACAACCACAATAAACTCATGTTATGCTTCGAAACTTGACCGTTTCTAAAATTAAACTCTTCAGTGTTTTGTGTTAATGTGCTTTTTGAATCATAAAGGGCATAGCTGATAGAAAATTTACTTCTTCGCACATTCAACTGACTAGAAATCTCGACACCAGAGGTTGCTCTTTGTCCAAAGACAATCTCATCCCTGTTTTGATTAGATCCCGACATAATATAACTCAAGTTTTCCTGAGAGCCAGACTGAGAGGCTAAAAAGCACTCAAAATCCAGCTTTATCTTTTTCAGATTTACGTTCAACCCTGCAACAAGCTGTTCAGATCTAGAGTAAGGTGTAGCATTATTTTCGCTTGACAATTGCCATTCCTCTGCGGCCCCTCTGAAAAAATTAAGAGACCTCGTTTTTCTCAAAAATTGATAATGGACTCCATATCCTCCTTTTATAGATACATCCTCACTTATATTGTAGTTAAACTTGAATCTTGGTTCCCAAAAAAGTTCATTATACTTACTACTGGAGATGACTCTTACACCGAATTTAGTGGAAAACCTTTTTCTATTTATTAAGGCGCGCGCAAAATAGTTAGTCAACATTCCTGCAAATCCTCTTCTAATTATAGGCACGGAAAAAGAGGACTCCTGGAGTTTAAAACCATTTAAATTATTCTCTATTCCCACCTTAAAGTCTAAACTATCTGAATAAATATAATTCCATTCACTTTTAAAAGTAAAGTCACTTACTTCATTCTCATAACTAGACTGAAGCTCAAATGATGAGCTATTAAACAATCCACTTATCGTTTCTAAACTTCCGCTACGCGCCTTGAAATCTGCGAATGAAACTAAGTGCTTGGCCTTAAACTTCTCCTTAAGTTTATGTTTAAACACCAAGGAACCTCCGTAATTAACCCATTCATATTGATTATTATACATAACAGAAAAATTGATCTCTTCCAATGAGTCGATAATATTCTGACTAGAAAAGTCTTGACTGAAAAACCCACTCGCTATAAGAGAAGCCCCTTTTTTAGAGCTAAAATGAATTTTAGCCTGTAAATCACTAAAATCTACTTCTGGCTGAACTTCAGAAACGAAAGCATCTAAAACCTCACCCCCCCCTGAAAAGGAAACATTTGAATTATAAATAGAATTGAATAAATTCCTGTACAGTTCACTCTTAAATGATTGAGTATGTGACTTACGTCCAGAGAGGGAAAATGTTAATCTCTTTTTTAGAAGCGGCCCATCCAATCTAGCGGAACTACTTAAAAGGCCATTCTGAATATTCAGGCCTAATTCTTCATCATTCCCTTCATAAGAAGTAATATCAAAAACAGCTGAACTTCTTCCTCCAAAAGACGGAGAGTAACCCGTTTTCAACACTCTAATATTCTTAACTGCCAGCGCGTTTATAGAGCTAAATAAACCAAAAAAATGATTCGGATTAAAAACTGGATAACCATCTAAGTAATATAAATTTTCACTTTGACTCATACCCCGAGTACCTAAACCTTCATTATTACCGGCGGTTAAATCAAATCCAGGTATCGATTTCACGAGTGACAGTGCATCTGACTCGCCAACATTAGTAAGCTGGTTAGCTCTCAAAACATCAACGGTGAAATTAGAAACATCCTTTCTACTAACTATCGGCGGGGATTCATAAGATTCTATTAAAACACCATCTATCAAGGTAGCTTCAGGCTTCATTAGGACTTGAATTTTCCTTGGGTTTTCAAAATCAATTGGCCTTATTGTAATCTCCTTATAACCGACATAAGAAATACTGATAGCAGAGGTATCAGAAAAAAAAGCTTCAATTTGAAATTCTCCTTCTTGATTACTTTGTGTAGTTATCTCTGAGTTCAACGCTTTAATATTTGCATAAGGCAGAACCTCTCTGGTATAGAAGTCCCTGCAATCACCGATTAACCTAAAACTAAACAAAGTAGGGTCTTGATTGGATGCAGATACATCTTGTCCTCTGTAAATAATAAGCAAACCTTTGGAAAAGGTAAAGCTTAAATCTGGAGGCAAAATAATCTCTAGAATAGTTGGGACACTTTTATTTTTGAACTCCCCATTCACTTTATAGCCTCTTAATTCTTTTACAGAATAAGCAAACCTCTCAGTAGAGTTTTTCTTTAGACGTTTCAAAGCTTTTAGGAGTGACTCATTATCAAACTCTATTGAAATTACATCATTAGCTTCTTGTAAAAATGAATGGGAGCTGACGAATAAAAAAAAAATCAACAGGAAATGTCTCGGCATTTTACAAAATAAGGCTTTTTAAAGCTTTACTCCTAGGATTTCATTTAAGATGTGAATAGCCTTGCTTATTCGCTTCTCTATAGCCTTTACGCTGAGGCCAAGCCTTTCTGCTATTTCTTTATACTTCAGCCCTTCAATTCTGTTCATTAAGAAAACATCCCTACTTCCTTCAGGGATTTTAGACAAAGCATCATTTAATTTAGTCTCATACTCCTTTTTCATCATCTGAAATTCCGGATTTTCATTCTCCTTAGAAATCTCTAGTTGATTTTGAAATTTGTACCTCAGCTGATTTCTTTTGAGCTGATTGATAGTGGTATTATTAGCTATAGTATAGAGGTAGCTTTTAACGGTGCTTTTTTTAATAGCGTTTCTATTCTCCCACAATTTGACAAAAGCATCTTGAGCCAAATCCTCGGCCATACCTACATCTCCTACTTTGTAGTAAATAAAATTCTTTATAGGTTTATAATACTCGTCAAAAAGAGCTTTATACTCAGGGACAGACAATATGGTGTTCGGTTCTTTTTCCATGATAACGCTCGCCTAAAATATACACAAATGACGTTTCAATCCAATCATTTCGAACTCAATATTAAATGCTTAAATTATATTCTTTTTTGATAGCTGAAAACTATCGCTAGTTTACCTGAAAATTTCTTTAATTTTACTTTAAAATTGTTTTAAGTGAGAAGAGCATTAGTAATAGGGGCAGGAGGACAGATCGGGACCGAGTTAACCACAAGACTGGCCAAGGAGTTAGGTGGCCTTAATGTAGTCGCATCTGATTTAAATGCTCCAAAAATATCTGAAAACACCGCTATTTTATCGCTAAATCTAGATGTCTTAGACCAAGTTAGATTGAGACAAATAGTTGTTGATCACGAAATCAGCGAAATATATCACCTGGCCGCTACACTTTCTGCAACTGCTGAAAAAAATCCTGGGTTTTCTTGGCATCTAAATATGCAAAGCCTCTTAAATATCCTTGACTTAGCCAAAGAAGGGTTAATTCAAAAAGTCTTTTGGCCAAGTAGTGTAGCTGTTTTCGGTCCAGGCTCACCTAAAAGTAACACTCCTCAGAACGCTTTCATGAATCCAAATACTGTTTATGGAATTTCTAAATCAGCAGGAGAAAACTGGTGTAACTACTACTTCGAAAAATACAATGTGGATGTTCGAAGCTTAAGGTTCCCTGGTTTATTAGGCTATAAGTCAGACCCAGGAGGCGGAACTACAGACTATGCATTATGGGCATTAAAAAATGCTGCACACGACACACCGTATATTTCTTTCTTAGAAAATAATTCTGGCTTACCTATGATGCATATGGAAGACGCTATCAATGGCATCATTAAACTAATGAACGCCAAATCAGAACAGGTGAAAGTCCGCACTGCCTATAACATTTCCAGCGCGAGCTTCACCCCAGAAGAGCTTGAAAAAGAAATACAAAAATTCAAACCCGCTTTTGAAATTTCTTACCAGTCTGATTTTAGACAGGCTATAGCTAATTCTTGGCCGGACTCTTTGGACGACAGTGAAGCCAGATTAGACTGGGATTGGAATCCTAAGTACAACTTTTCCTCAATGGTTGAAAATATTCTAGAAGGATTTAAAAAAACTTCTGACCCTAACTGAATAGACTTTTCATTGTAGAAGATTGAACAGACCTCTAACATGAAAGGTATTCTAAATAATTATTTTATTGCTATTGTAGCATCGACAAGCCGTCAGTTCTCCCAAATAAAAATCAATAGAATTCGCACAATTGCCTGTTATAATTACCGAGAAGTAAGATATTATAACTGCCTCAGAGAAAACTAATGAGGCTTATCAGTTTAACAAGAACGGCGCAACGTTTTTTATGACAAGAATAACAACATTTCTCAAGCAGGATACTTTAAAGAAGGCAGACTTTGGAACGGGAAATGGTTCAAGTATAATGTTAATGAAATAGTTCTTAGAGTTGATATTTATAGAAATGCGAAATTCATTGGTCTGGGGTCCTTGAACAAGAATAATTCTAGCTTCTCAATTATTAAATTGTATTAGGCCTATTTTAGCCTTAGAAAAGCACGCCTTCTCTTTACTTTTCACTTTCTTTGTTCCATGGAAAAACAGCTATATATACAAAATAGCCTTACTAGAGAAAAAGAGCTTTTTACCCCAATTTCAGCCCCAAATGTAGGTATGTATGTATGTGGGCCTACTGTGTACAGTGATGTCCACTTAGGAAACGTGAGAACCTTTCTCTCATTTGATATAATTTTTAGATATCTCAAATTCATTGGCTACAAAGTTAGATACGTCAGAAACATCACCGATGTTGGCCACCTAGTAGGTGAGGGAGATGAGGGAGAAGATAAAATAGCACGAAAGGCTAAATTGGATAACATTGAGCCTATGGAAGTAGTTCAGAAATACACCAATGGCTTTCGCGGCGTAATGCGGCTTTTTAACATACAAGACCCTTCCATAGAACCTTCTGCCACCGGTCATATTATAGAACAGATAGAAATGATAGAAGAAATCATTAAAAATGGTTTCGCATATGAATCTAATGGTTCTGTGTATTTTGATGTGAAAAAATATAATTCCACACATGATTACGGAACACTGTCAGGAAGAAATATCGAAGATTTAATTTCTAACACCAGAGAGCTTGACGGGCAATCTGAAAAAAGAGACTCACTAGACTTTGCTCTATGGAAAAGAGCAGACCCTCATCACCTAATGAGATGGAACTCTCCTTGGAGCATTGGCTTTCCTGGGTGGCATTTAGAGTGTTCAGTGATGAGCACTAAATACCTTGGGGAAACCTTTGACATACATGGCGGTGGAATGGACTTAAAATTCCCTCATCATGAATGTGAAATAGCACAAAACATAGGAGCTGGCGGAAAATCACCTGTTAACTATTGGATTCATGGAAACATGCTTACAGTTAACGGCAGAAAAATGGCTAAATCAGAAGGCAACGGATTCACCCCAGAAGAACTTGTTACTGGTAACCATAAGCTACTAGAAAAAGGATATAGTCCCATGACTGTAAGGTTCTTTATGTTGCAAAGTCACTACGGAAGCACGCTAGACTTCTCTAACGAAGCCCTGCAAGCTGCAGAAAAGGGATATAAAAAACTAGTCAACGCATTAAAAACGGTTACATCACTTCACCCATCAGATGAAAACGAGGTGAACGCTGAAGAACTTCAGGCTAAATGTTATGCGGCCATGAATGATGATTTTAATACTCCTATTCTAATTGCTCATTTATTCGAAGGAGTAAAGATTATTAATTCTGTGTATGATGGAAGCGCTAAAATTGACGATAAAAATCTCACACTGCTAAACAAAGTCATGAACCTCTTTTCTCATGAGGTTTTGGGGTTTGTTAAAGAAACTTCAAATTCCAATGGCCATGTAATAGAAGGTCTTATGGAACTGGTCATAGACTTAAGAAAACAGTCTAGAGAAGATAAAAACTGGGGAGTATCGGATAAAATCAGAGACCAACTAGCCCAATTGAATATAAAAATAAATGACTCTAAAGAAGAAAGTACTTGGAACCATGAGGAATAAACCCATTTTTAAAATAGTAGCTGCATTAGCAGTAGTTCTATTTTTGTTTTTTATCGTTTTTTCTGCGTTGCAACAAAAACCAAGCTCAAAGAGCAAAACCTACAATAAAACAGCGGAGAAAAGAATTGAAGCGCCCAAATTCAGCTCAGACTCGGCTTATTCGTACATACAAAAACAAGTGTGTTTTGGCCCAAGAAACCCTAATTCAGCATCAGCTGAAGCTTGTGGAAACTGGTTAGAAAGCAAATTAGAAGGTTTTGGAGCTAACATTATTACTCAAGAAGACAACGTAACAGCCTATGATGGGACTTTACTCCGAATGAAAAATATAATCGCAGAATTTCAACCAAAAAAGAAAAAGAGAGTCATGCTATATGCTCACTGGGACACGCGCCCATTTGCAGATAAAGATACCGTTCGTATTAACGAACCTATAGATGGGGCAAACGATGGCGGAAGTGGCGTAGGTGTGCTTTTAGAAATAGCTCGTATGTTGAATAAAAACCCGACAGAATATGGAGTAGACATCATTCTATTTGACTCTGAGGACTACGGAAGACCTACCTATGCTTCGGGCTCTAATGCCAAAGATTGGTGTCTGGGCAGTCAATACTGGGCTAACAAACCACACACAAAAAACTACACGGCCAAATATGGAATCCTCCTAGATATGGTAGGCGGTAAAAATGCAGTATTCCCGAGGGAAGGGACGTCTTTAAAATGGGCGGCTAACGTAGTAGACAAAATATGGAAATCAGCTAATCGTTTAGGACATGGGGGATTATTTGAGCGCGCTCAAACGAATCCTACTACGGATGACCACTTATTCGTAAATGCTGCGGGGATTCCTTCCGCTGCTATAGTGGAATTTCATGTGCATCAAATGGGAGGTTATGGTAAGTTCCATCACACCCATCAGGACAATATGGAAAACATCTCTAAAGAAACTTTACAAGCGGTCGGAGATGTGGTAATGGATGTTATTTATAACGAATAGAAAATGAAAAAAATAGATATAAAATTACTGAACACCATATGTAAAACTCCTGGAGCTCCTGGTTTTGAAAAACCAATCAGAGACTTTATTCTCTCGAAAGTTAAAGATCTGGCAGACGAAGTAAGTACCGACAATATGGGGAATATTACTGCACTGAAAAAGGGTAAAAGCCGAAAAAAAGTAATGGTAGCTGCTCATATGGATGAAATTGGATTCATAGTTACTCATATTAACGATGAGGGCTATATTCACTTTCACACTTTAGGTGGGTTTGATCCAAAAACGCTAACTGCCCAGCGAGTTATAGTCCATGGAAAAAAGGATGTAATCGGAGTAATGGGCGCCAAACCCATTCACATTATGTCACCCGAAGAAAGGACGAAAACACCTAAAATCCACGACTATTATATAGACCTCGGGCTTCCAGTCGAGGAAGTTAAAAAAATCATAAAAATAGGTGACCCTATTACCAGAGAAAGAGAACTTATAGAAATGGGAGATTGCATCAACTGCAAATCTCTGGATAACCGAATATCTGTCTATATCCTGATAGAAACTCTAAAAAAGGTAAAGGACATGCCTTTTGATTTATACGCTGTTTTCACCGTTCAGGAAGAAATCGGAATTAGGGGAGCATCTGTAGCGACGCAAGAAATTCAACCAGACTTCGGTATATGTCTAGACACTACAATAGCGTTTGACACACCTGGAGCAGCTGCGCATAATAAAATCACCAAACTCGGAAAGGGAACTGCTATAAAAATCATGGACTCTAAAACTGTCTGTGATTATCGGATGGTAGAATTCATGAAACAATTGGCAGACAAGAATAAAATCACTTGGCAACCGGAAATATTAACTGCAGGTGGTACAGACACATCAGCTCTGCAGCAGATGACCGCGGGAGGCTCTATAGCTGGAGCTATTTCAATTCCAACAAGGAATATTCATCAAGTCATAGAAATGGTCCATAAAATGGACGTAATAAACTCTGTATCACTTCTCACGCTTTCATTGGAAAATTTAGACCAGTACGATTGGAGCCATTGATTTAACCAAGCGATTGGTGTTAAAAAGTTCGGTAAAGTCATTAACACACGCTGAAGTATTTCGCATCCATAAGTCCAAAGGTGCTGGGTTAGGACTATACCTAGTAAAGATAGCCTCGGACAAGCTTAGAGTAAAAATCTCATTCGAAAGCGAAGAGAGCAAAGGGGATAAACTCGTTTTTAACCTCTCCTAGCTTAGGACACGAGAACTAAGCTCCTTTAAACTGATTTAAAACACGAACATCATTTTCAAAAAGCACTCGAATATCATCTATTTGGTACTTAAGCATAGCTATTCTTTCTATTCCCATCCCAAAAGCGAATCCAGAATACTCATTCGAATCTATACCACAATTAGCTAAAACATTAGGATCCACCATTCCACAACCCAAGATCTCTAACCACCCTGTACCCTTAGTTATTCTATAGTCTGTTTCAGTTTCTAGCCCCCAATAAACATCCATCTCAGCGCTTGGCTCAGTGAACGGGAAGTACGAAGGCCTTAACCTTATCTCTGTTTTTCCAAAAAATTCTTTAGTAAAGTATGATAGGGTTTGCTTTAAATCAGCAAATGAAACGTCCTTATCTATGTATAATCCTTCTATCTGATGGAAAATACAGTGAGACCTAGAACTAATGGCTTCATTTCGAAAAACTCTTCCTGGCGAAACCGTTCTTATAGGAGGTGGAGTGCTTTTCATCACTCTGGACTGAACACTACTCGTATGCGTTCTTAACATCATATCAGGATCTTTCTCTATAAAAAAAGTGTCCTGCATATCTCTCGCTGGATGCTCTGGCGGAAAATTTAAAGCTTCGAAAACATGCCAATCATCTTCTATTTCAGGCCCTTCCGATATAGAGAATCCAATTCTACTAAAAATGTCGAGAATTTCCCTTCTAATAACTGAAACGGGATGGCGGCTCCCTAATTCTATACCGCCTGAGCTGCGCGTAAAATCCTCGGCAGAAGACTCTCCACTGGGAGAATCAGAGCTCAAAGCAAAGTCTTCAATTTTATTCTGAACGAGGTTCTTAAGCTCATTAAGCTTTATTCCCACCTCTTTTTTCTGTTCATTAGCTACAGTTCTAAAATTAGCCGATAGATCTTTAAAGACCCCTTGTCTTCCTAAAAATTTAATTCTAAACTGCTCTATCTCTTCAGAAGATTTCGCTTTGAAATCAGAAATCTCTCTCCTTAACTTTTCTAACTCTTCTATCATTATTTAGACATTTTTATAGACATTTTCACATCTACTAGCGGTCTATCACCAGATAACGTGGCCACTTGAGCTATAGAATCTATTACTCGAAGTCCAGAAATCACTTCTCCAAAAACAGTGTAATCCATATCTAAAAAGGGAGTTCCTCCATTTTTTAAAAGCTCAGCTCTCTGTGCTTCAGTATACTTAAATCCCGGATGTTTTTGAGCTATTCTAGCCTGTATACCATTGATATCAGCATCATTCTGTTTTTTACCATGAACTATATAAAACTGAGATCCTGAAGATTCTTTCTGAGGGTTATTAGTCCTCGCAGCGGCCAAAGCTCCTTTTTTATGTACAAATTTAGGATTGAATTCGGCTGGCACAGAATACCCTGGACCTCCAGCGCCTAATCTCGTATCTGCAGATGCACCTCTTGAATTAGGGTCTCCTCCCTGAATCATGAAAGAGTTAATTACTCTGTGAAAGATTAAATCATCATAGAATGATTCATTCATAAGCTTAATAAAATTCTCTTGGTGTAATGGAGTTTCATCATAAAGTAAAATGATCATATCTCCATAAATGGTAGAAAGCACTGCTTCTTTTCCAGCAGGAATATCATTAACTAAAACTTCAGCAATAGTCTTATCATTTGCACCGCAACTAAGAAGTGAAACACTTAATATTATTAATAATAATCTCATTATTCTATGATTGTAATATTCATTTTAACATCATTAACCGGTCTATCACCCCCTGCAGTTATCACGGCTGCTATTTTGTCTATAACATCTAATCCTTTTACTATCTCTCCATAAACTGTGTAATTCATATCAAGCGCGGGAGTTCCGCCTATAGTTTTATATATCTCTCTTTGCTCTTTGGTGTACGTAAAACCAGGCATATTTCTGGCAACACTCTTCTCCATTCCGTCTAACTGTTTGTCAGTCATAACTTTACCTTGAACCAAATAAAATTGAGAACCAGATGATTCCCTTTGAGGGTTATTATTCCTGGCCGCCGCTAAGGTTCCTTTTTTATGGATTAAACTCGGATTAAATTCTGCAGGGACAGTATACCCTGGGCCACCACTGCCAAGGTTCGTGCTGGACGAAGCACCTTTGGAGTTAGGGTCTCCCCCTTGAATCATAAATCCTTTTATTATTCTATGAAACAATAGGTCCTTATAAAACCCAGACTCAGCATGCTTCAAAAAATTATCTCTGTGTAGAGGAGTATTGTCATAGAGCCCTATTTCGACATCTCCCATCTCAGTAGACAGTCTCACATATTTCGAAATCTTCACCTCCTCTCGTTTCAAGGGTTCTCCTTCAGGAAGTGCTGCTGGTGCAGAGGGTCTTTCCTCTTTTTTAAAACTAGAGGTTACCTCTTGGCCAAAGCTAGTAAACGTAATAGAATAAATTCCGAATAACAATATAAGTGTATACTTCATGTTTAAATAATTGATTAACTTGCGGTATAATATTTCTTGCGAATTTAATGATTCATACCGTTTTTTAATGAATCAGCAAGCAACATTTTCACAGTAAAAGCCGTACTTATTTAAAATTAACGTGATGTTCAAGAAAAGATATCTTATCCTACTCTCTATCTTCTTAGGTATAGTTTTTCAGTCTTGCTTCAAAGTAGAAGAGACTATAGCGTCTGTGACTGTTATAAATTCTGCCGGAACGCCCGTTCCTGGAGCTGAAGTGCATCTATTCAAGTTCGGAACCGGTGAGACTCGCTTCGATACTACCCAATTCACGAATGGAAGTGGTATAGCATCTTTCAACTTTTCAGATTTCTATGAATCAGGTCAAAGCGGTTTTGCCGTTTTAGACATTGAAGTAACCAAGGGAAGCCTATTAGGAAGTGGTATAATAAAAATAGAGGAGCAGGAAACTTCAGAAGAAAGCGTCCTCATAGAGTAGAGAATGCTTAAACATCAGCAGCACTGAAATATTCAATCACTGCAGTCTTCATTAATTTTTCTTGCTCGCCAGCAGTCAAAGTAGGGATTTTCTGTTTTTCATCATAATGAGGCCATCCCTCTTTATCTTTACCAGAATAAATATAGTAACCATAAGGCTCTAGCAGCCTGCATATCGCAATATGCATCAAATCCATTTTTTCTTGCTTTTTAAACTCTTTGAAACCGATACCTAATTCCTGCACTCCTATCAAGAAAAGTACTGACTGTAAATCCATATCCATCTTGAAATTCTCAGCTAAATCTTTAGTCAATTCATCCCACTCTTTTTCAAACTGATAATCCATAAAACTTGCATTTACATGACCTCTAGGTCAATTTAAGGTCAAAAACACAGGGCAATTACTATCTTCATAACTACCTAATAAACCTTCTCAAACACGAATATACGATGAATAGTGCACTAACCTTTATGCTAAACGAATTCTCAGTTCACGCTTTTGCTTTGCAAGACAATAAAACTTTTTTGAATAAAAAATTAAATTCAATAAGTGACTTTAACGTCGCAAAATATTCCCGAACCGTTCAACAGCGCAATGAAAACATTTATTATTCTGAAGTATTCTATCTAACTGATTTACAGTAAGTTTATGGGCATTACGTTTGACTTCAAAGAATAATTTTCACTTTAATTCATTATCGGTTTTATTTTATTTACGCGAGCAAATAGATGTTCTCATTTATTATTGAGGTTTAATACTAATTATAGGGCTTTAAAGAGTCGTAGTTTCATAAATTTGTATCTGTTCGAAAAAAGGATTTATGAAAGTATCACTAGACTGGCTGAAAGACTTCGCTGACATCGCATTACCACAGCAAGAAATCGCTTCTATATTAACTGACATAGGGTTAGAGGTAGAGAAGTTAGAACCCGTAGATCTCATTAAAGGAGGCTTAAAAGGGGTGATAGTAGGAGAAGTTTTAGAGAAACGACAACACCCAAACGCGGATAGATTAAGCATAACCAAAGTAAACATAGGAGGGTCTGAAGCACTACAGATTGTTTGTGGCGCGCCTAATGTAGCGCAAGGTCAGAAAGTAATGGTTTCAACCATTGGAGCAGAACTTCACCCTATATCGGGTGATTCTTTTAAAATAAAGAAAGGAAAAATAAGAGGCGAGGTCTCAGATGGGATGCTCTGCGCAGAAGGTGAGCTAGGTTTGGGAAAAGGTCATGACGGAATTATGGTTCTAGATTCTCAAACAATTCCAGGAACACCTGCTGCAGAACACCTAGGACTTCCAAGTGACACCTGTATAGAAATAGGCCTAACTCCCAACAGAACTGATGCTCTGGGGCACTTGGGAGTAGCCAGAGATTTGTTGGTCGGACTAAAACACTCGAATACTGAATCTAAAAAAAACCTCGAGTTAAAACCTCTAGAGTTTAGTCATCATCCTATTAGGGATAATAAGACGTTCAAAATAGCTATTGAAAATCCAGAGGATTGTGAAAAATACTTAGGAGCAGTAATAAAAGGAGTGACTGTTAAAGAGTCTTGTGAGTTAATCAAAAGAAGGCTTAAAACTATAGGGGTAGAACCCATAAATAATATTGTAGATATAACTAACTATGTTCTCCATGAACTTGGACACCCCTTGCATGCTTTCGATCTAGATGTAATAGGATCCAATGAAGTTAAGGTGATGAGGGCTAAAGAAGGTATTAAGTTCACCACGCTTGATGGAAAGGAGAGAATACTAGATAAAAATGATATTACTATCTCAGATGCTAATTCTAAAGCGTTATGCTTGGCAGGTGTGTTTGGCGGAATTGACTCTGGAGTATCTGTTAAAACAACTAATATATTCCTAGAATGCGCTGTTTTCGATGCTATTAGCGTTAGAAAAACCGCAAAACGACACCAACTAAACACCGATGCATCATTTAGATTTGAAAGAGGGGTAGATCCTGACATGTGTAACCCTGCAATTTCGAGAGCTATAGATTTAATTCTAAAGCATGCCGGTGGCTCTCTAGAACAAGGTGTTATAAATACGACTTCTAAAACAAGAGAGAAATGTAAAATTGACTTTTCCCCTATACGATGCCAGAAGATGATCGGGCTTGATATTCCATTTTCTAAAATGGAAAATATCTTAACAGATCTAGATTTTGAAATTGAAAAAACAGAAGGAAACACCACTTGGATCTGCTACGCACCTAAATACAGAGTAGATGTCACTAGAGAGGCTGATGTAATAGAAGAGATTCTTAGGATATACGGATACAATAACATCCCTCTGCCTAAGAAACTAAACACTTCTCTCTCTTATTTTAATCAAAATAACTCAGAGAGTATTAGAACGGGAGTAGCTGACATGCTTAGCTCTCAAGGGTTTAATGAAATCATAAATAACAGCCTAACCGTAGAAGAACATTCTAGTGTGTGCAGCTCAGAAGTTTTTGGTGAAGCTGTAAAATTACTAAATCCACTCAGTAAGGATTTAGCAGAGTTAAGAACGAACTTGGCTTACAACATGCTTCAAGCGGCTTCATTTAATATGAACAGAAAGTCTTCAAACCTCATGTTTTATGAGTTCGGCAATGTCTATGCAAAAGCAGAATCTAGCTATAAAGAAAAACACCTACTAGGGCTGCTGAAGTCTGGCCTTACTCAAAAAGAAGGTTGGCTAAATGGAAAAGTGAAAACTGAAATGGTTCATTTAGTTCAAAGTATTGAATCTGTGTTACAAAACATTAATGCTCCTTATTCCATATGTCAAACTGGAGGTTCGCTAGAGATAAAATCGAAAAAAGTCATTATAGGAAGTGCCCGAAAAGCCACAAATAAAGAACTGAAGCATTTCAACATAAAGCAGGACGTGTTTCTATGCTTTTTAGATTGGACTGCAATTCAGAAGGTAAATACTCCTGCGATTAAATATTCTTCCGTTTCGAAATTTCCTGAAGTTCAAAGAGATTTAAGCTTACTTATAGATGAAAAAATAAAATATGAAGAGCTAGAAGCGATGGCCAAACAAATGGGGGGTAAAATACTAAAAGGCGTATCCTTATTTGATGTTTATGAAGGCAACAATCTGCCTAAAGGAAAGAAGAGTTATGCGCTTAGATACACTCTTGGAGATCACTCAAAAACTTTAGAGGAAAAGACCATAGAAAAGACTATAGAACGTATTCTAAACGGCTACATGAAACATTTCCAAGCTGAACTAAGATAGATTTCTTAGTCACTTATTAAATCAATATTTCCTCATAAGTAAAAAGGCGACTCAATTGAGTCGCCTTTTTATTTGAAGGGTATTTAATTTTACTCCTATCTATTCCTTTCGTCCTTTACCAATTGAGTAGTAAGTGAGGATTTAATTCTATTATATAAGTTCCCAAAAGAAGTTTGAAGTAGAGCTTGGTCGTCAGAATAACTAGCTTTTTCAGGAGCAAGTGTTTTATCAATAACCTGAATTACAACTACTCCCTGATCTCCTTTCACCACTCTAGTAATGGCGTCAGCCGGGGATCCAAATGCTAAACCTACAGCTTCTGGCTCATTATTTCCTAATCCATTTAGGTTATTAGAACTGAACGTTAAATTCGCTGTTTTCTTAGTAGAACCATCCACAGCGTCCTTAACCTCATCTAAGTTCCCTTCTGCCATAGCGCTTTTTACAAACGTGAACTTTGCCTCTTTAAGAGCGTCTTCTCTCATATCATCCTCTACCGTTGAAAACTCAGGAGTCTTTTCATCTTGAATTTTAGAAACTGTGGCCACTACGAATTTTCCGTCTACATCAAATATTTTCGAAACGTCATCTAGATCAACATCTCTAGAGTTTACCCACCTCACTATGGGCTCTGAACCAGTCAATCCTGAAACAGTTCTACTCGTTTTGTTAATCTTCTTTTCTATTACAGAAAGTCCTTGCTCCTCAGCTGTAGCCATAAGCTCTTCACCAGAAGTATATTGCAACGCAAAAGAACTTACGTCTGAATACAGCTCATCTTGAGTAGAATCAGAGGCTTTAATTTCTCTTGAGATTACTGCTAGAATAGAGTTTTTTCCGTCATACTCAAAAGTAGTAGCTTCTGAAATACTTACTCCACCCGGAACTTCTGATATTTTAATAGCTCCTTTTTCAGCATTTATAAGAATGCTTCTCAACTGATTTCTTACTTTTTCGTCTGGATCAATTTCATCCTCTGGAGATAACCAACCTAGAGAACCTCCTTTGTCAGAGTTGCTCTCATCTGCAGACCATTTAGCCGCTAGGCTAGAGAAACTAGACCCCCCTTCTAAAAGGGTTTTTATACTGTCTGCCAAGGTTAATACAGAATCTTTTTCTACTCTCTGAAATCCAGATTTTAAAAAAATATGTCTTGCATTGACTCTGCTTACTATTGGCTTTTTCTCTATAATTTTTGCTAATTTATATACTCCTCCATCTTCATAGGGACCTACAACATCACCAACATTTCCTTTGTTTAATAAAGAATCTGTTACTCCAGCTGTCGTTCCAGCTGCATAAGTTTCTTTTCTGTAAATCCTATCGTCTGAATGATCAATCACATAAAGACTATCATCTTTACTAGAAATAAACTTAGTTTTAAACTCTGCCAGCTCACTCATTAAAAGAGATGAATCCTGAGGAGATGCAAATACATCATACTCTAAATACCTCACTTCTCTGAAAGGTCTTTGCTGATACTGAGCGTTGTTCTTATTCCTATTAAAGAAGCTCTTCACTTCACTATCTGAGACAGTGACAGTAGAATCAGATAAGTCTGAATACTTCACAGAAACAAAAGAAACACTTGCCTTATCGTTCTTTAAAAGATAGTCTCTCTCTGCATCTATAGAATTAGCATACATTCCCTTTCTTAATAAAGATTCAAGCTTTTCGAGCTTATATCTCTTTATAATCAGTGATTTTCGAGCCCTTGCGATAAAAACAGGCTGCGTTTCGAATAATTCTTGAGCTTTAGCTCTGGTCTCATCATTCACAACTCCCCCATAATAAGCTTGTTTTACAAATGTAGATGGACTAATACCAAGAATAACATCTTCGTATTCTTCATCTCCTAGTAAATATCCAGCAGCATCTAAATCCTCAGCGTATAGCGTTTCATTCACGAGGTCAGTCCAAGCGGCACTAGAAATGTCATCATCTCCTCTGTAAAGGTTAGACTGCTGAACAGCCAAAAGATCTTTCTGAAACGACCCTTGGTTGATTACCTTTCCATTTATTTCTCCAATAGTCTCACTTCCCGGTGTTTTACCAAAAAGAGACATTACAGCGTCATAAGGAACAAGGAAGCCTAACATACCTATCCCGATAAAGAAAATGAGAAGGCCTCTTCTTTTTCGAATGTTTTCAATCATTGCCATAGCTAAGTCTTTTAAATTTTTAAGATCGGCAAAGTTAGTGATGTTTCGGCAGCTATAAAAGCTTAATTATCGTTAATACTCAATTTAACCTCTTCTATTTTAGTGTCTGTAACTGATAGAACTGTGAGCACAAATTTCTCGATGAGAACATTAGAGTTCTTCTTAGGAATGTCTTCAAGATAATGCACTATCATACCTCCAAGCGTCTCATACTGACCATTCTCAGGCAATGAGAACCCGTATTTATGATTTAAATAATCAATTTCTAACCTAGCGCTTAGCTTGTATTCATTATCGGAAATCCTAACCTCCGTTAATTCATCTAGATCATGTTCATCTTCTATCTCACCAAACAGCTCTTCTACGATGTCTTCTATGGTTACTATCCCGGAAGTTCCTCCAAACTCATCAACAACAACCGCTAAATTTCTCTTTTGTTTGATTAACTGTTCTAGCAATTCATTGGCCGGCATAGGCTCAGGGACTATACTAACCGGCCTGATTACCGTCTTGATACTATCAGGTTTATTAAATAGCTCTGAAGAATGCACGTAACCAATTATATTATCTACTGTTTCTCTGTATACCAAAACTTTTGATAAACCAGTGTCTATGAATTGCTGCCTTAGAGTTTCTATAGACTCGTCTATGTTTAGCGTTACTAATTCATTCCTAGGAACCTGGCAATCTCTAGCCTTGAGATCTTTGAAGTCTAAGGCGTTTTGTAATATTTGGATCTCATGATCCAAATCTTGTTGTGCTTCTTCACTAAACTCTCTCAGATAATAGTTCAAATCAATATTACCAAACGCAATCTCCTCACTATTCATGTCTCCCTTAACGACGAAAGAGATTAGTGTTTTAGATAGCCAACTGATAAACTTGGCTAAAGGATACAATAGATAATAAATGAACGTAAGAGGTAGAGAAAAAATATTCAGCCATTTATTCGGTTTTAACCCAAAAAAAGCCTTTGGAAGAAATTCTGCGGTCACAAGCACCATTATGGTGGAGATAAATGTCTTTAAAAGCAAAGAAATAACTCTAGACTCCATCAAAAAAGAAGATTGATTTACGATTAAATCAGTGATTAAATTTCCTGTATAAATCCCGTAAATCACAATGGAAATATTATTCCCTATCAGCATAGCGCTAATAAAAACCTTCTTACTATCAAGCAACTTAGACACCAACTTGGCTGCAAAAGAGCCCTGTTCTCTATCTAATTGAACTTTTAACCTATTGACAGACACAAAAGCAATCTCCATTCCAGAGAAAAAAGCTGAGAATAGTAGTGTTATAAAAATAATAATAAGACTTGTGGTCATTCTACTTTTTCGATTTAGGAAAACTTAGACACCTGAAACCTCTTCCAACCATACATCATGAAACAGATCAATGAAATAACCAAGTAAGTATAAATCCCCTCTGATTCAGGACTAAAACAAATAATTCCTGCAACGATAAGTCCTGTCACTGCCATACCTAACCAAACGTACATTACTATTCGGTTAATACCGGTAAGCTGATTTTTATCTATCATTTTTGGTTTGTATTTTCTCTCTCTGGTACTATTATTTTCGAATTGGCAGGGTTTAGAATCGTATACTTTTTAAAACCCGCATCAGCTCTTAACCCTTCTCCAAAAATAACATTATCTCCTTTATGAATTTCGATTGGAAAATCTGTAACAATTAAATTACTATCCTGATATAAAGTTAACTCCTCAGTCATCAAAACATCTCCTTCAGCGTTTTTTAATCTAACAGAGTCTCTCGCTATGACTGTATTTTTAGATTTAAGATAGGTTCCTTCCTTAGATGTTAATAAAGCATCCACATTTTCAGCAGCATCAAACATTTCTACTCGAACATAAACACTGGCTTCCAGATTTTCATTTTCAAATTGATTCATTTCACCTGAAGATATTCGGTGAAGTAACTTTCCTTTTTCAGTGTAATCGAAGGATCCGTTCTTTATAGTTTGTGAGGGAAGTATAGAGCCATCATTTGCAGACTCGATCTCTTCCATGGTATTTTGACATGAAAAAAGTATTCCGGCCATTATATAAAAGGCCGGAATAGATAAATAATTATATTTTTTCTTTTTCAATTAATCTGAAATTCTAACCGTAGTGCTAACCCCACAGCAGTTATAAGAAGATCCGACTTCAACTCCTTGCTGAAATACAGTTCTTTTTACAGGCCAGCCTTTTCTCACTGAGGACATACTCCTATTCGCTTTTTCAGCTAATGAAGGGTCTACTCTCTTAGCCTTAGCGTAGTAATCATAGGATACCCAATATTTACCTCTACCTTCAAAATCGTCCTTGCAGTTACTGTTACTCCAAGCATCTGCTAAAATTAAATACCCATCACCGCTGTTAGGATCGGCTGCTAGAATCTGACGAGCATAATTTTTAGCTTTTGATGTTTCTTTATTTAAGTTGGCTATTTGACCAGCTCTTTGTAAGTAGCTCATCATCTCACCACAATCTTCAGTTTTACATCTAGTCGCAGCTAACTCTATCCACCTCAAAGACTCCTGATACATCTCCCCTTTTAACAGGATTAGCCCTATAGAGTATGCCGACTTTGCGGAACCGTCATCTGTCTCGGGAACCCATTTCGCATATTCGTCGCTCTCTGTGCACTCCTTTAAAGTTAAAATGGTTACGGCAGTCTTCATAGTCTCGGCATCTCCCTCAACCACCAAGTTATTCTTCAATAGACTCAACAAAGACTCACAATCTGACTCTACCTGAAGAAAAATCTTCAGTAGATTTTTTCTCACTTTTTCATAGCTGGCTTTCTGCGCCTCTTTTTTAGCGAGAACTATACCTCCATCTACAAAATCACTTATCCTCACGAATTCTTTTAAAAGCTCTATTTTTTTATTCACCTTCATTAGAGAATCCTTGGACTCTAAAGCCGAAGCGTACTGTTTATAGATAGTGTAATAATAGCTTTGCAAAGCAGAAGCAGCACTTCTCTCTTTACCACTATCAACAGACGGCTTTAAGTAAGTCTGTGCTTTTTCATACTCAGCGGGTCTGTATTTAAATAGCTGCGTGCCATACTTTCCTTGAACGTAAGCCTTTTTTCTAGGGAAATATTCTATTCTAGCATCATACATATGCAATAGAGAATCCAAATACATCTGCTGCAAAATAGAATCACTTTTATTCTTTTTCATAAATGCAGAAAAGTACTTGGCTCCTTCTGTGTATAATTTTTCACTGACACATGGAGGACAAATTCCTTTTACTTTCAACCAAGATTGGTAAGCTACATCTACACTCCCTTGCTCTCTGTCTCCCTGCCAGATACCATAAGCTTCTCTGCAAAGAGTTTTCTGATCTTCTGTTTCTCCCCAGCACGCTTCATCTTGGGCATAATTTGAAGTAAATAATAAAGTGCCTAGTGCTAAAATTAAAATTCGTTTCATCTCTCTTGTTGTTTATCTATATTTACTTTTAACAAACCACTTATCGTTTTTGTGAGGCATTATACTAATGCCTATATATGAACTCAAAGAAGTCTCTTTTATTAAACCGTTATCGGTAGAACCCCAAGTTCCAAAATCCATGCCTAAATTCAATCTGCTATAAGAATTGCTTCCTAAAAAAGGAATGGAAACACCTAGTGAAACACGTTTTACTGTTAGGGCTTCGTCACTAAATTTCAAGTAACCATCTCCATGCCGAACGCCTACTTGATAGATAGTAGTCATATACCAAGGAGTATTAGAGCTTCCCGCAGGTCTGGGTGTTAATAGCATCCCCAAAGAATATGAGTTAGCATTTCCGTACCTTTCTGCGCTGGCCATATCTTCTAACGAATTAGCATAGTTCTCCCAATTTTGATTTTTCCATTCCATAGAAAGCTCTAACTGTCTTTCCTTTTCATTTACAAAACTCAACACAAGCCCTGCTCTTAACTCTGCTGGAAGAATGATTTCACCATCAACCTCTCCTGAATAAAAAATAGTATCCTGGGCACTTAATTCATTCAAAGACGAGCTGTAATTTGCATTCTGAATCAAATTTTCCGATGTAAACCCTATATTATTTTCAAGACTATAGCTCAAACCAGCTGTAACACCCCAATCTGAAGTTTTCACACTCTCTCCTCTTCTGTACTCATGCTTAATTCTAAGATTCTTTTTAAATAAAGCTCCAAAAGTCAGATTACCATCACCCATAGAGACAGTTCTAATTTCTTTTCTATGGTAAATCCCAGAGAGCTCATCATAAATAACATCTCTTCCATAATCGGATGACCCGAATAAGAGGTTTCCATTTACTCCTATGGAAAGATAAGAGTTTAGATATTTAATCGTATCTACCTCTAAACCCTTTGCAGTCTTAACCACGAAATCCTTAAAATAGTTTTTTTTGTAAGAGGTTCCTAAGAAACCTTTCGTATAACCCCCATTTCCAGAATATCTGTACTCTGCAGAAGTGCCATCAGGTAAAATAGATGAATTCTCTGACAGCTCATATCCAACAGAACTGAATGGAAATACTCCAAAAGCTGCTCCAAACCCTTTGCCTAAAGGAATGCCAATGCTCATCTCGTTTATCTTAGAAAGAGAGTTCCGCTCACTTGTTTCAGCATTTTCTAATTGAAAACTCTTAACCGTTAAACCTGTTTGAAATACAGGCCTAGCTATACTACTATAGCTAGCTGGATTTGTAAAATTCACAGAAAAAGGCGTGCTCAAGGCTACCATAGAACCCGATAAGCCGTGGCCATAGCTTGGAGTTTGGGACTCCAACTCACCAAGACCAAATCGAGAATATGGTGAAATAGTGTTGAGCTGTGCCTCACTAACAAGAGCAGAGCTAGCAAACAATATAGTAAAAACTAATGGCCTAGTTATTATGTTTAAGTATTTCATACAGCCCCTTCAGGGTAAGTTTTGGGTTGGCAAAAATCGTCTTTTTTATCCCACCTACAAAATGGAATGCATCTCCTCCGGTAATAAGAACTTTTACCTCTCCAAAAGATTGTTCAGTTTCGTTTATAAACTGATGAATCTCTCCTAAAATTCCATAAAAAACACCTGACTTAAGACTGTCCTCTGTGCTTTTACCTGGAAAAGTCTTATAGTCTAACATTTCGAAAGATGGCAACCTGGCTGAATAATCATTCATCGACTTAAATCTCATCCGCCAACCAGGCGTTATCGCTCCACCGCAGTAAATGTTTCCATCAGTAAGAATATCATAAGTGACACAGGTCCCTATATCAATTACTAGTGAAGAGACCCCAGGAAAAATAGCCGCTGCGGCAGTTATATTAGCTATTCGATCCAATCCCAACGTCTCAGGTGTTTGGTAAGCCATCTCGAAGATCAGTTTACTTTTATGGCTTAAGTAATGTACATTTCCTTTAGATTCTAAAAACCCTAGAACTAATTTAGTCTGCTCTTCTGAAGCAGTAGAGGATAAAATGATAGAGTCCAACTTGACCTTTTCCAACTCTTTTTTAAGGATAAGTAACACCTCATGACTAGGGTTTGAATGTTTTTTTCCCAGGACGCCTAGCTTTGCAAAGCAAAACTTCACATACGAGTTTCCAAGGTCAATAATTAAATCTAATCTTTCCACTCTAAAGTTTTATAAAAGTGCTTGACATCAGTTTCTATATATTCCAGCACCGGAGCTATGGAATCTGCATTAGGACTATGGTCAAAATAAAGAGCGCCCCTTAAAAAATGAGAAACGCTGTCTGTGGCAAAGAACTGTAATGGAGAAGCTACATTTCCTTTAAGCTCATAGCTCAACCCGTAAACATGTGTGCTCTCCAGTTTATGGCTAGAGGTGTTAATAGCAGTAGCCTTTAAGTTATGCTTGTAAGCATAATTATAAACATCTTCTAAAAATGGCTGAATTTCCTGATTTTCTAGTGAAAAATAGGTGAAGTGAACTTTAGCTTTATGCAGAGGAAACACCAGATTAAACTGATTAATGCTTTTACGTTTTTGAATAATAGAAAATACAGGTTTTTCAAACGAAAAAGGTAGTTCTATACTTGTAGCTTCGTATTTTTTTTCTGGCAAATCGATCCTGAAGTAACTTTTTGGCTTTGGTAAAAAATAATCAACATCACTGCAAGAAGTGACTAAAAGCAGTAGACATAAAAAACAGTTTATAGAAAATTTATTCCTCATTACCGATTATAATTTTCACTCTGTTAATTTTTCTTTTATCCGCAGCTTCAATAATGAATATTAAATTATTGAACGATATTTTTTCGCTTTTTAGTGGGATTTTACCGCACTGCTCAATAATAAAACCTGCCAACGAATCTGAGTCTCCCTTAGCGTTTTCCATGTCATCTCCATCGATATCAATAACACGATATAAATCGATTAACGCTATTTTACCTTCAAAAATAAATGTGTTTTCATCCAACTTAGAGTACTGCAAATCATCGTCATCAAACTCATCAGTAATATCTCCAACTATTTCTTCAATAATATCTTCTAATGTTACTACGCCTGAAGTTCCTCCATATTCGTCTACGACTATGGACATGTGAATTTTCTTTTCTTGGAACTCTCTTAATAAATCATCTATTTTTTTATTCTCAGGAACAAAAAACGGAACCCGAAGAAGCTTAGTCCATTCGAAATGTTTTCTATGAATGTACGGCAGTAAATCTTTTAGGTAAAGGACTCCTTTTATAGAGTCAAGCGTTTCCGAGTAAACAGGTATTCTACTGAAACCTATTTTACTTACTATTTCGAGGACTTTATCGAATGAAGTTTCGATATCTATGGCCTGAATATCAACTCTAGAAGTCATTACCTGCTTTGCATCCTTAGTCCCAAAATAAATTATACCTTCCAATATTTTTTGTTCTCCCTCAGTTCTGAAATCATCATTGGTAAGGTCTAAAGCTTGACTCAGTTCACCAATACTGATGGCACTTGCAGAAGAATCTGACCTGCCGTCAATAAACTTGGTAAGACCAATTAATGGCCTACTAATCGGCGTGCAAACCCTAGACAAGAACACCATCGGCCTAGCCATAAAAGAAGCCAACCCTAAATTATTAGAAGTAGCGTAAACCTTTGGAATCACTTCTCCAAAAAGTACTAAAAGAAACGTAACAAACACCACTTGAACCAGTATCTGAAAAACTGGATTGGAAGGTTCTGTAAAAAAAGGATCGACCACGAAGGAAGAAATTAGTACAATGGCTACATTTATAAAGTTGTTTACTATTAAAATGGTGGCTAGAAGCTTTCGAGAGGCGGACTCCTTTTCGGGAAGCATCAATAAATTTAAAATAATGCCATCCCCAGTTTTTTGACTACATTTTAACTCTTCTATCTGAGAGGGCGAGATAGAAAAAAAGGCCACTTCTGAGCCTGAAATTAAAGCGCTCGCTATGAGAAGAACTATCATCACGAGTGAAAATATCCAAAAGCTAAATTCACCCAAAACTTGCAAAAAAATAACAGAAAATAGACTATCGCCTAAAATGACAGGGTCCAAAATATAGTTTTTTAATTAACGACTAAAAAGGAAGGTCATCATCCGGTAATGCCTCCCCTTTGGTACTTGTTTCTTGTTCACTTGTCTGAGCCGGGGTCGCATTAGACCTCTCCTCTAAAGGAGCCTTTCCAAGCATAGTGAAACTATCTGCTACTATTTCGGTTGTGTATCTTTTAGTTCCGTCATTTCCATCCCAAGACCTTGTTCTAAGCTTCCCTTCCAAATAAATTTGAGAACCTTTTCTTAAGTATTTCTCGACTATCTCGACAAGTGGGCCCCAAACGGCAACACTATGCCACTCGGTGTAGGTGGTTCTTTCTCCCGTGCTTTTATTCTTTCTGGTTTCACTTGTCGCCAAAGAAAAGTTTGCCACACGACTATTTTCGAATGACTTTATCTCTGGATCTTTCCCGATATTACCGATTAAAATTACTTTATTTACGCCAGCCATAATTTTGAATATTTAGACAAAGTTATGATTCTAAAAAAAATATACAGTTAAAATTTTAGGATTTTCCCTCTAATTTAAAGAAACTGGGGCTGTCAGAAATAAATTTCTCTATTAATCGATGAATGGGAAGTCCCAATAAATCTTCAAAGACCACAGTCTCACTCTTTAACAAGGAAGGAATTTCTTCAACTCTGTAAACAAAGAATTGTGCGTGAATTTTTCTGTGGGATAAGAGATGTCTGTATATGGCTGAGACAAACTCCAAACTATTTACATCCACACTCGCTTCACTTATAAATAGACTTAGGTCATTTTTTGAATCCTCAGCAGAAGAAGCCACAAAACTAGGGAATTCATACAAATTCTGCCAAATCCCTTTTCCCACTCTTTTCCTCAAAACTGTTCCCCTACCGCTGATTAAGACAAGAAATGACATATGCCACTCCGCCACTTTAGTTTTCTTCAATTTAACAGGCAGCTCCTTAACTCTTTTTGTTCGTAGAGCGTCACATCTGCTATTTAGAGGGCATGGTTCGCAGTTAGGGCTTTTAGGAATACATTGTAGCGCGCCAAATTCCATAATCCCTTGATTGTAATTACTTACTTCACTTGACGGCAATAACTCGGTACTGAGTTCTCTAAATATTTTCTCCCCGAGGGAAGAGTTTATCGGCTGATCTATGCCAAAAACTCTAGACAGCACTCTAAATACATTTCCATCTAAAACTGCGACCTTCTCATCATAACAAAAACTAGCAATAGCAGCTGCTGTATATAATCCAACACCCTTAAGTTCAAGCAATCCTTTAAAATGCTTAGGGAATTCTCCATTTAACTCTTTTGAGATGTAATTCGCTGTAAAATGTAGGTTTCTCGCACGAGAATAATAGCCCAAACCCTGCCATAACTTCAAAACTTTCTCTTCTTTTGACTTTGCTAAATCATTAACTGTCTCAAATTCACTCACAAAGTTCAAATAATACTTCAATCCCTGAGCTACTCTAGTTTGCTGAAGAATTATCTCTGAAAGCCATATTTTAAAAGGGTCGCGAGTTCTTCGCCAAGGCAAATCTCGTTTGTTTTGGCTGTACCATTTTGATATAATATCACTAAACTCTCTCAACTTTTTATATGATTTGTTTTACTGCTGATAAAAATATTTAAAAGATGCCCGGTAATTCAACGCAGTAAGTATTTTTGTAATGAAACTTAAGTGAAAAATTAAATCAAAAGTACAAAATGACAAAAGCAGATATCGTAAACTCTATAGCCGACAAATCCGGAATAGAAAAAGTGGACGTACTAAATGTAGTTGAAGCCTTCATGAGCACTGTAAGAGGTTCTTTGGAAAAAGGGGAGAACGTTTATCTAAGAGGTTTTGGAAGCTACATAGTGAAAACTAGAGCTGAAAAAACTGGAAGAAACATATTAAAGAACCAGGCCATAATTATACCTGCTCACAACATTCCGGCTTTTAAGCCGGCTAAATCTTTCGTAGAAAGAGTTAAAACTAAAGTTCCAGTTAAATAGTGAATTCTAGAAACAAGCAAATTGTATTAATAGCACTGTCAGTATTATTGGTGGTGCTGTTTTTATTTATGCCAGAGCAACCACTGGAAACAACAAATAGCATCAAAGCTAACGCCAACAGCCAAGAGATAACGGAGCCTTCAGAAGCAGTTCATACATCAATAAAAGACAGGGTAGAAAAAGCTATTCGAGCTGTTCAAAGCGAAGACCCTATGAGCGGCATTCAGGATCTTCTGAGCATAGTGAGACAGGACTCCACGCAACTGGATGCTCAATATTATTTAGGCTTATTTTCTATTCAAACAGGGCAATTTGAAAAAGCTGTAAATCGTTTTGAAAAAGTTATTACCTTTGTGGGCTTGAAAAAATACCCAGATGCACGATATCAGTTATCGGTGTGTCTAGAAAAGTTAGGCAAGACAGAAGCTGCCATAGAACAGCTGGAGCTCTATTTAACTGAAATAGACCCCAGAGAAACTGGCAATCAAGAGAAAGTGAAGAAAGAAATTATTAGATTAAGAAACTAAAAGTATTTAGATATGCCGAGTGGTAAAAAAAGAAAGAGACATAAGATGTCAACTCACAAGCGCAAGAAACGTTTGAGAAAAAACAGACACAAGCAAAAGAAATAAGGTTCTCCTAAGTAGAATCTCTTACCCTTTTCTTCTAATAAACGAGTACTTGCCTTTTTTCATAGTAGACTATTGAGTCTAGGCTGCATAATTGTATGCAGTTACATTTAAAAAAAGGAAATTTACACATGAGTGTAGAGTTAATTATCAATGCCTCTGAAAAAGGCTCAGATATAGCAGTTCTAAGAGACAATAAGTTAATAGAACTTCACAAAGAGAACACCTCTAAGGAATATAAAGTAGGCGACATTTACCTGGGTAAGGTTAGAAAAGTTTTACCTAGTCTTAATGCAGCGTTTGTAAATGTAGGATATGAGAAAGATGCTTTTCTCCATTATCATGACCTGGGCCCGCAGCATTCTTCTTTAAAGGATTACGTTAAGAAAACGCAGGCGAAGAAGCTCACCAAATCTGATTTGAAGAGTTTTAAATGTCTGCCAGACATCGATAAACACGGAAAGATAAAAGATCAATTAGCTAGTGGCCAATTAGCGTTAGTTCAAGTTGTAAAGGAACCAATATCTACGAAAGGTCCTCGCCTGACATCAGAAATTACATTGGCAGGTCGTTTTGTCGTTTTAGTTCCCTTCTCCAAAAAAATATCGATTTCTACCCGAATCACTGATGAGGAGGATAGAAAAAGACTTAAGAATTTGATGCGAAGCATCAAACCAGCGAACTGTGGAATCATTCTTAGAACGGTAGCTAAAGGAAAGAAAGTTGCCGAATTGCATACGGATTTAGCTGACTTAATTTCTAGATGGGAAACACTTTTTCAAAATCTCAAGAATGCGAAACCAGCGGATAAAGTGCTAGGAGAGTTAGACAGAAAATCGACAGTTTTAAGAGATCTACTTACACCAGAACATGAAGCCATTCACATGAATGACAAAGACATGGCTGCAGAAGTAAAGGCTTATGTGAAATCTATTTCTCCTGAAAAAGAAGGAATCGTCAAGTTTGTAAAAAGTAATGATCTTTTCGAAAAGTTCGGAATTCACAGACAAATAAAATCAAGCTTCGGGAAACAAGTTATGCTTAAGTCTGGTGCTTATCTAATTGTAGAGCACACTGAGGCTATGCATGTGATAGATGTAAATAGTGGTAACAGAAAAGGTGGTATAAAAAGCCAAGAAGAAAATGCACTGACAACAAATCTAGAGTGCGCTGAAGAAATAGCTAGAATTCTTAAGTTAAGAGATATGGGTGGTATTATCTGCGTTGACTTTATAGATATGCAGAAGCGAGAAAATCAAAGAAAACTCCTAGATTCTTTCAAAGAGTTCATGAAAGATGACAAAGCAAAGCATAATATACTAGCACCAAGTAGATTTGGAGTTGTTGAAATCACAAGACAGAGAGTTCGTCCTGAAACAGACATAACTACAACAGAGCTTTGTCCTTCATGCAAAGGGTCTGGCAAGATAGAAGCTTCTGTGCTCATTACAGATGAAATAGAGCGCTCGCTCGCTGCGTTGAAATCTGCAGGGAAAACTACCTCCCTGTCTATGCTAGTAAATCCAATGCTAGAAGCTTATTTAAAAAGAGGCCTGTTTAATAGCATTCTTAAAGGTTGGAGAAAGAATTACGGATATAAAATTTCAATAGATTCTAGCACTACTCTAGAACTTTTAGAGGTCCACTATTACGACCAAAACCAAGAAGAACTAATGTTAAATAGCTCCAATAAGCAAACCTAAATTTTTCCACGGTAAATCAAAGAGCTCGCCGATAGTTTGATTAGTGAGACACCCTTTGAACATATAAACCCCCTTTCTAAATCCAGGATCGGCGTTTATCATTTTATCCACCCCTCCTTCATTTCCCATTTCAATGAGAATTGGAGCAAAAATGTTACTTAAGGCATAGCTAGCCGTCTTACTCACCCTAGATGCGATATTGGGCACACAATAGTGAATTACATCATTGTGCTTAAATGTGGGATGGTCATGATTCGTGATTCTACTCGTTTCAAAAACACCCCCTTGATCGATACTTACATCTACTAAAACTGAACCTGATGGCATATTCACTATCATTGCCTCACTTACTACGCAAGGAGTTCTTCCAAATGGCGCGCTTAACGCACCGATGGCCACATCTGCAGTCTTTAGAGCTTCTGCTAGAATTTTTGGCTGAATAGTAGATGTCCATAACCTATGACCTACATCATTCTGTAATCTCCTTAATTTAAAAAGGCTGTTATCAAAAATCTTTACGCTGCACCCAAGACCTAAAGCAGCTTTAGAAGCATAAGCACCCACAGTACCCGCACCTATAATTACTACTTCTGTGGGATGAACTCCCGAGATACCACCGAACATGAGTCCTTGTCCATTATTGGCATTACTCAAATATTCACTTGCTATTAAAACACTGGTGTTTCCTGCTATTTCTCCCATAGCTCTAACCACCGGATAGATGTCTTCACTATCTTTTATATAGTCCCAGGCTACAGCAGTGACCTTCTTTTTCATTAGTACCTCTAGCGATTCTTTAGGCTGTAAGGTCATCTGTAATGCTGAAAAGAGAAACTGATTCCCACTCATCATTTCTACCTCTTCCAAAGAAGGCGGGGCTACTTTAAATATAATTTCAGATTGAAATATTTTATCTCTTTCATGTACGATTTGAGCTCCAGCCTCGCTGTAGTCTGTATCAGAAAAATGAGATTCCTGACCAGCCGAAGCTTCTACTAAAACAACATGGCCATTGTTCACTAAAAGACCGACAGCTTCCGGAGTTAATGCTACCCTTTTTTCCTGGAAAGAGGTTTCTTTAGGAATGGATATGGTTAAATTATTATTTCTTTTTTGAACTGCTAATAGCTCTTCCTGAGGCATTAATTGAGCTTGTTCAGCCAACGCTTTTATTCTTTTATTGTCACCCATAGCAGTATTACTTATTATTACAGATTAAGACGCGAGAAGATACGACATTTAGAAAAATTTGAACATTCTAACTTCATTTTCTCTCGAAATAAAAATATTCTTTTCCTCTCCGCTAAAAAATGGTTTGGCTATTTTCGGCCACTCGATAAACACATAACAATCTTTTTCAAGATATTCTTCAAAACCTAAATCATAAAGTTCCTCTGCAGCATTAACTCGGTAGAGATCGAAGTGAAAAACGCTAGCTCCTTTTTCAGTTTCATATTCATTCACTAATGAAAAAGTCGGACTAGAAATAGACTCCTTCACTCCTAGCTCTTGACATATACTTTTAATAAAAGTAGTTTTTCCGCTACCCATATCACCACTTAAAAGGCAGGTTACTGGGTCAGGATTTAGATTCAACCATTTTTTAGCCATATTCTCTATCTCAAGAATTGAATTTACTTCAAAGTTCATTTATCTCGGGATTAACTTCACAAATGGAATCATTACCTCCTCCATTGAAATCCCACCATGCTGGAAGGTACTATCGTAATACTTCACAAAGTGATTCAAGTTATTCGGATAAACAAAAAAGTCGTTTTTCAAAGCAAAAATATAGCTCGAGCTTATGTTCTCCTTAGGAAGGAATGCATCTTCTGGCTTAGGAATTTCGAAAACTTCAGATGCCTTGTACTTTAAATTTCTACCTGTTTTATACCTTAAATTACTATTTGTGGCTCTATCTCCAACTACTTTAACTGGATGGTCTACTTGAATAGTTCCATGGTCTGTGGTAATAATAAGCTTAGAGCCGTTCTTCGCTATTTTTTTCAGAAGATCTAAAAGTGGAGAATGCTCAAACCAGGAGAGGGTCAAAGATCTGTAAGCAGAAGAGTCTCCTGCCAGTTCCTTAATCATATCCATTTCCGTTCTAGCGTGAGAGAGCATATCCACAAAGTTATAGACTACGACATTTAGTTTATTCTTAGTGAGATCGTTAAATCGCTCATTAAGTTTCTTTCCATAATTTAGATTTAACACTTTATTATAACTAAATGGAATATTGAGCCCTAATCTCTGAAGATTTTTTTCCAGTAATTCTTTTTCATATTTATTTTTTCCGCCTTCATCATTTTCTCCAACCCAAAATTGAGGATACATCTTTTGAATTTCTGAAGGCATCAAGCCAGAAAATAGGGCATTTCTGGCATATTGCGTCGCTGTAGGTAAAATTGAAAAGAACATATCTTCCTCCTCTACTCTAAAGTATTCATTAATTGCAGGCTGAAGTGCCTTCCATTGATCAAACCTCAAGTTGTCGATAACCACTAAAAACAGACTCTCCTCATTCTTTATAATTTCAGGCTGAATTCTATCTTTAAATAAAGTGTGGCTCATAGTAGGAGCTTCTACTTCTCCCTTTAGCCAGTCTAAATAATTATCTTTTATAAACCTCGAGAATTGAGTGTTTGCTTCTTCTTTTTGAGTAGCAAATATGCCTTCTAGCGCTTCATCTTGCGTTCCGTCTAACTCTAAATCCCAATAAACCAGTTTCTTATATAACTCTTGCCAATCCTCTATATCCAACCTACCCATTAGCTGCATGCTAATTTCTCTAAACTGTCTTTGATATCCTGAAGAGGCTTTCTCGTCTACCAATCTCTTTTCATCCAGATTCTTTTTAAGAGCTAACAGAATCTGATTAGGGTTAACTGGTTTTATTAAATAATCAGAAATCTTAGAACCTATGGCCTCTTCCATAATATGTTCTTCTTCACTTTTGGTAATCATAATGACAGGCAGGGTCGGATCTATCCCTTTTATAGATTGCAACGCCTCCAAACCAGATATACCAGGCATGTTTTCATCTAAA
>DDEI01000022.1 GCA_002336675.1 Flavobacteriales bacterium UBA1958
AATAGCTGTATCCATTTCTTGGGCAGTTTCAAAAATTTCTGCATAGAGTCCTTTTTCCGCTGCCCAATCGGCACTTTTCCATTCCGTAGCATTTATAGTTAACTGACTCATAGCAGAATTTCCTATTTTCCGTTCTACAGCTGGACCTACTACGAATGGACCTATTCCCACAGCCAATTCTGATAGTTTTACCGCAGCATACTTAGTAGCGTAGCAGTAGTCTACCGCTGAAGCCACACCTACACCGCCACCGACAGCTTTACCTTGGACTCTGCCAATAATAAGTTTTGGACATTTTCTACAAGCGTTAATTACACTAGCAAATCCTGAAAAGAACTTTTTACCAGCAGCTCCATCATCGATGGCTACAAGTTCATCAAAGCTAGCTCCAGCACAAAACGCTCTATCACCAGCACTTTTTAGAATAATTACTAATGTTTTTTCATCAGTTCCTAAACTTGTTATGACACTAGATAATTGGTCTAGGATAATGCCAGGCAGAGAATTACTTGCTGGGTGATAAAACTCTATAGTAGAAATAAAATTTTCAGTTTTGACTTTTACGTATCCGGTTTCCATTCTGCTAAAATAAAAAAAGCCCTTTCCCTAAAAGGAAAGCGCTTCGAAATTTACTCAAAAGATATTACTAAAATCTATATCCTATTGTCAGTCCAGATCTTAGACCAAGTCCAATTAGAGAACCTTTCCCTTTGATAAAGTCATTACCAGAGGTTAATTCAATTTTATCAGAATAAAGAGGTAGATCATCAACTTCTGCTTGTAACTCTTCTTCTATTTCTTGAAAGTCGGTGTCTGCATTATTTGAATAAGCTTCTATAGTGATGGTCTTTTGATCTATGGTAAGACCCAGAAAATTCCAGTCAAGGGTCATTCTGTCACCTAATTTAAACTGAGTACCTAGCTGTAAACCAAGCCCGATTATATTTAGTTTAGTTCCCATTAAAACAGTTTCTCCATCAAAATCAGTTCCTACAGTCAATTGATAATCATGATATCTTACCATAGGTGCAACGTAAAACCCAAAAGGAGCTCCTTTGTCGCCTATATACATTCTGTATTCTCCTACCATAGAAAGGCCTTCTGCACTGTTATCTAATTCTTCTAAGATTGCAGAACTAGTCTCATCACCGAAAGTTAACCACTCTGGAACTTCTCTGGGTATGATAACTCCAATATGCAAGGCAAGCGTTTTATTCTCGCTGATTACTTTTTCATATCCTACATTGATATTCCCTACTATTAAGCCTGGTACTCCTAGACTTAGACCGTGATTATAATTTTGAGCAGTTAAATTGGGAGTGAAGTAATTGGCTAAAAAAAAGAATAGAACGCTTTGTAGAATTAGTTTCATTTTGGGTAATAGTTAATTATTCTAGTAAATATAATATGATATAAAATCTCAAGAGAGGTTAATGCGAGAAAGTTGTTGTTAACAGATGGGTTGAAGAGTATATGATCTTGTAAGCACTGAATTAACCACTTGTGTAAAAAATCACTCTATTCATAATTTCTAGTAGAAAATGTGAGGTAGTAAACACCATAGAATTAGCCCTGGAATTGACCTTTAATTTGAAGAAAACATGGCCTGCCAAAAGAGGGCTTGTTTCTTTGGTGAAAAAATTATCTATTTTTAATATCTACATAGTCTCTGGCATTAGCACCAGTGTAGATTTGTCTTGGTCTACCAATAGGAGCTCTATCTTCTACCATTTCTTTCCATTGTGCTATCCATCCAGGTAGTCTTCCCAGGGCAAACATTACAGTAAACATTTCAGTAGGTATTCCTAGAGCTCTATATATAATTCCTGAATAGAAATCAACGTTAGGATATAATCCTCTTTCTACGAAATAAGGATCTTTCAATGCTACAGCCTCTAATTCTTTCGCTATGTTTAAAACAGGGTCATCTATTCCTAAAGCCTCTAGCACATCGTCAGCAGCTTTCTTAATAATCTTAGCTCTCGGATCGAAGTTTTTATAAACTCTGTGCCCGAATCCCATTAATCTAAAGGAGTCAGATTTATCTTTTGCTTTATCTACCCAGTGCTGAAGTGGAGTTCCACTTGACTTGATGGATTCCAACATTTCTATTACCGCCTGGTTAGCACCTCCATGAAGGGGGCCCCAAAGAGCCGCTATACCCGCTGAGATAGAAGAGAATAAATTAGCTTGAGAAGAACCCACTACTCTTACTGTAGAAGTAGAACAGTTTTGCTCATGATCAGCATGAAGGATAAGAAGTTTATTCAATGCATCATTAACCACAGGGTTAATATTATAATCTTCAGTAGGCATTCCGAACATCATGTTCAAGAAATTCTTTGTGTAGCTTAAATCGTTATTAGGGTAAATTAGCGGATGTCCCATGCTGTTTTTGTGAGCTTGAGCCGCCAGGGTAGGTAACTTAGCTATCAATCTATGTATAGTTAAGTCTATGTCTTCTATTGATCTATTTGGGTTTTGAGACTCAGGATAGAATGTAGAAAGAGAAGAGATCATAGAACTCAAAATACCCATAGGATGAGCGTTAGTCGGAAAAGCTTCGAAGAAACGTTTCATGTCCTCATGAACTAAGGTATGATGAGTAATGCTCTCGCTGAAATACTCTAATTGTTCTGCATTAGGAAGATCTCCATAAATCAACAAATAAGACACTTCGATAAAAGAAGCCTTTTCTGCTAACTGTTCTATAGGATAACCACGATAACTTAGAATACCTTTTTCACCATCTAAGAAGGTAATAGCAGATTTAGTAGAACCTGTGTTTTTAAAACCAGGATCTATGGTAACATAGCCTGTCATTGCTCTTAACTTACTAATGTCTATAGCTTTTTCCTTTTCGCTTCCGGTGATTACTGGAAGATCATATTCCTTTCCTTCTAAGATAATTTTCGCGCTTTCACTCATGCCTCTGATACTGTTTTTAGGGGGATTAATTTGCATTGCAATATACTAACAAATTTACCTTTATTGTCAACAAAAGGTTTCCGAAAAATGGGCATAAAAAAAGCCCTCACTGGGAGGGCTTTTAAATAAATTACTTTGGATTTATTTTACGCCGTACATCATCTTTTTCAAAAGAGGTGAAACCGCTAGAGCCATTGCAGCGATTATTAAAGACAAAATTCCTATTTGAGCAAATACATTGGTGTAGTTGGCTAAGTTAATCATACCTTCACTAGCTCCTTCTAGAGCTGAATCATTCATTCCTGTTATGCCTTTGGCAGTAGTTTGAATCCATCCATCTGCTCCATTGTCGCTAATGGTCATTTTGGAAATTATTCCAGCTATAAAGTGAGCGAAAGAAGATGATAAGAACCAAACTCCCATCATAAAAGCAGTTAGCCAAGCAGGAGAAAGTTCAGTAACTTTAGAAAGACCAATAGGGGAAACAAAGAGTTCCCCAGTTGTAAGAAGAAGATAACCAATTATCAAGAACATCATTGGCACCATGCCATTGGCATCAGCACTTCCAGCTGCTAATGAGAACACCAAGAAACCGACTCCTAACTGAGCTATACCTAAAGCAAATTTTACGGGTGTATTTGGGTTTAGTCCTATTTTATCCAGCGCTTTCCACATTAAAGAGAATGGAATAGCTAAAATCATAATCCAGAACGGGTTGATTGAGTTAGTCTGAGAAGCATTTAGACCTACCAAATTCACATTTTGTTCAGCAAAATTAGTTAGAGCACTTCCTGATTGTTCGAAGAACGACCAGAATACGGTAATGAATAAAGTCAACACGCAAACAACGACAAGCCTTGAAACCTCTTGTCTAGATAGTTTGAAAATTGAAATAAAAATGATATACAAGATCACTAACAACAATAGCGTAAAGAGAAGAAACTGAAGCATTCCCATGTCTTCAAAAACATCTGCTAATATTTTAGTTGAGTTGTTTTGTACTAGGTAAGCAAAAACTGGAACCGCTGCAAATGATAGAATCCAAACAGGAACTCTTATGTTCATTCCTGCAATAGTTTTGTCTTTCCACTCTTTCGGTTGATGTCCTTGGTCGCCATAGATATTATTTCCTGCACCATACCAGAACACTGCAAGACCTGCTAACATTCCAATTCCAGCTGCACCAAAACCATAATGCCATCCGTAACTAGTACCAAGCCATCCACAGATTAGTGGAGCAATAAATGCACCTACATTTATACCTAAGTAGAAAATGGTGAAACCTGCATCTCTTCTCACGTCTCCTTTCTTGTAAAGGCCACCTACCATCGTAGAAATGTTAGGTTTAAAGAACCCATTACCCATGATAAGAAGACCTAAAGCGATATAAAAGATATACTCATTTTCGAATGCCATTACAAAATGACCGAGTGTCATTAATATTGCACCGAGTACAATAGAATTTTTATGACCAATTAACCTATCTGCTATCATTCCTCCCAGAGCAGGAGTGAAATAAACTAAAGATCCATAAGCCGCATATATTTCATACGCTACTTCTGTTCCGTCAGCTAAATTTTGGAATAAGTCATTTATTAGGTAAAGAACTAATAAAGCTCTCATTCCATAGAATGAAAATCTTTCCCATAGCTCAGCAAAGAATAAATAGAACAGCCCTTTTGGGTGCCCGAACATTTGAACCTCTCCTTCGTCAGGAGTTAACTCATGATCTAGCTTGTGTCCGCTTTCTTTCATTTGATTAATTATTAATTGGTTAGTTAATTACAAGTTTTCAAATATATAGTCTCTCATCATGGTAAACAAATGAAGACGTGTATAGCCTCCGTAAATACCATGGTTTCTGTCTGGATAAATAAACAAATCGAACTGCTTATTATTAGCTACAAGCGCGTTTACCATCTCCATAGTATTCTGATAGTGAACGTTATCATCAGCAGAGCCATGAATTAAGAGATACTTTCCTTTTAAATTTTCTACATGATTGATAGGAGAGTTATTTTCATAACCATCTTTATTCTCCTGTGGAGTCCTCATAAATCGTTCTGTGTAAATAGAATCATAATACTTCCAGTTAGTTACTGGAGCTACTGCTATAGCCATATGATACTCGTCTGCTCCTTGAGTGATACAGTTACTGGCCATATACCCGCCATAGCTCCACCCCTGAATTCCTATCCTTTCGGCATCTACATCTGCCCATGATTTTAGATGCTTAGCTAAATCTATAAAATCAGCGGTTTCGTTTTTCCCTAATTGTAAGTAGGTGCTATGGAAGAATTCTTTTCCCCTGAACATAGTCCCTCTTGGGTCACAAGAGATTACGTAATAACCTTCTTGACTTAATAGTTGATGCCATAAGTAGTTTCTACCGTCAAAACTATCCATTACCGTATTATGTCCAGGACCACCATAAATATTGACATAAACAGGATATTTTTTAGAAGCATCGTAATTAGCTGGTTTGATCATCCAGCAGTTTAGCTCATCTCCATTTGTGTTTTCGAAGGTGAAAAATTCTTTAGGTGTTAAATTGTATGTTTCTAAAGTCCTTTGCAACGCCGCGTTATCTATAAGAGTTCTTATCTCTGCGCCTTTATTGTTATAAAGAACAAAGGAGGCAGGACTGTTAGCGCTCGAATTATTTATGACGTAATATTTAAATCCTTCGCTAAATGTGGCACTATTAACACCTGATTTATTAGATAATTTTTCTTTTACTCTTTTATACATTCCTTTTTTATAGATATGCTGCTCCATCGGTGATACCTCAGAACTAGAATAGTAGAACATTCCTTTCTTTTCATCTACTCCTAAATATTCAATCACATCCCAATTCCCTGAGGTAAGTTGAACCTTTTCCTTACCCGTAGTGTCGAATAAATACAAGTGGTTATAGCCATCCTTACTGCTATTCCATAAGAAACACTTGTTATCATCCATAAAAGTGAGGTTGTCATTAATCTCTATATAGGTATCTGAAGTTTCATCATATATTTTACTCGGCTTAATATCTCCTAAGTTTTTCTGAGTTAAGTCAGTAAGTAAAAATTCCAAGTGGTTCTGATGCCTGTTTAATCTCATAATACATAAACCATCATTGCTTAGGCTCCACTGGATTCTAGGGTAGTAAATATCCTTTTCTTTTCCTGTGTTCACTTGTCTAGTTTTTCCAGAGTTGAAATCAAACACATGAATAGAAACATCAGAGTTCTTTTCCCCAGCTTTAGGGTATTTGAACTTATATTGTTCTGGATATAAGTCTCCATACATAGCCATTTGGAATTCTTTCACTTCAGTTTCATCCATTCTGTAAAAACCTAATCTATCTCCATTAGGAGACCAGTAAAAACCTTTGTCAAAACCAAATTCTTCTTCGTAAACCCAATCAGTAGCTCCGTTAATTATTTTATTCATTTCACCATCAAGTGTGATTTGAGTTTCCTCTCCATTTTCTACACTGAATAAATTATTCTTTCTCACAAAGGCTACCTTATCTCCATTAGGACTAAATTCAGCCAGTCTCTGTTTTCCTTGGGAAAAGTCGGTCAAAGGAGTTAATGTATTATTCGTTATACTATATATGTAATAGTTAGACCTGCTGCTGTGTCTGTAAATAGATTCAGTTTCAGTTGCTAGTAATATCTTACTCTCATCTGCGCTAAACTGATAATCACTCACATTTAGCTCTTGTTCTGCGAAATTAGTAGGGTCAAAAATGACAGCTACCTCTTCACCCGTAGAATAGGCATTCTTGATTATTTTACCTCCTTCAAAAGTAGTGTAGTGCTTACCTTCACTCATGGAGCGTTGGCCCCAAACGTAATCAGCACTGAATTTTCCGCTTGCCCATATCTCCTCTAAAGTGATGTCAGAGTTTTGAGCAACTAAAAAAGGACTCATAAAACTCATAAAAGCGATTAAAATAAATATTTTTTTCATTTTCTCTATTAATTATAGGCTGCCGAAGATAGAGATTTATATGTATGTCTATAAAATTGATTTGATGAAATGGGTCTTAATTAATAGTTCGTATATCCTCTGACTATAGCGTACCTTTGCAGTATGAAAATTCATTTAGGTCTTGCGCTAATAAAGGATTAACATAGTTTTTAGTTTTTCAGTCAAGTTAAGACCTCTATTGAAGTTGGGTTTTTTCAAAAACAGCCATGAGAAGAATACTTATTATAGGAGGTGGAGCCGCTGGATTCTTTGGTGCAATTAACCTCGCCAAGTCTTGCCCAGATTATAGGATTACCATTCTGGAAAAATCAAATACAGTTTTAGGGAAAGTTAAAATTTCAGGAGGGGGAAGATGTAATGTTACACATTCATGTTTCGAGCCTAAAGAATTAGTGAAATTTTATCCTAGAGGAGGGAAGGAGTTGCTTGGAGCTTTTTATAATTTCCAGCCGTTGAATACTATTAAGTGGTTTGAAGAAAGAGGAGTAGAGTTAAAAACTGAAGAAGACGGCAGAATGTTTCCAATTTCTAATTCTTCACAGACTATAATTGACTGTTTTACTGCTGAATTAGAGAAGTATGAGGTAAAAGTGAGATTAAAATCCGGAGTAAACTCTCTAGAAAGAATTGGAAGTAAATGGTTTGTGGATATTAATGATGAACGCTTAGAAGCTGACGATATTATAGTGGCAGCTGGCAGTTCTTCAAAAATTTGGAAGCTGTTAAAATCTCTTGGCCACAGAATAGTCGAGCCTGTACCTTCATTATTTACTTTTAATATAGCTGATCAAAAAATTCATGATTTAGCGGGATTGAGCATAGCTAATGTTAAGGTGAAGATGAAGAACAAAAAGTCATTTACTACTGGTCCATTGTTATTTACCCACTGGGGTTTAAGTGCCCCTGCTATTTTGAAATTGTCATCTACCGAAGCACCTCTGCTAAATGAGTTAGATTATAAATTCGGAATCATAATAGATTTTATTCCTGAGGTTAATGAAGAAGCAATATCTGAGAGGCTAATGGATGTTCAAAGGAGCTCTACGAAGAATATTTATAACCACAATACATTTGATTTCCCCAAGAGATTCTGGAATTATCTACTAAGTGAGGCTGAAGTTCCCGAAGACAGAATTTGGCCGGAATTAAGAAAAGCAGAAAAAAGCTCTTTAATCTCTTCTTTAAAAAGAATGGAATATCAGGTAAACGGTAAAAGTACTTTTAAAGAGGAATTTGTAACTGCAGGAGGGGTAAGCTTAAAAGAAGTGAATTTCAAAACAATGGAGAGTAAAAAAGCTTCGGGTTTATATTTTGCGGGAGAGGTAATAAATATAGATGGATATACCGGTGGCTTTAACTTTCAGGCAGCTTGGACAACCTCTTATTTAGCTGCTTCAGCTATCTCAAAAAAAGTTTAGATTTGGGGTCATAAACTACAAAACTTAAGAACCATGTCAAATGGATTATTAAAAGGAAAAAAAGGAATTATTTTCGGTGCGCTTAACGACATGTCTATAGCATGGAAAGTGGCGGAAAGAGCTTACGAAGAAGGAGCTGAGTTTACGTTGACAAATGCTCCTATAGCTATGAGGATGGGTGAAATAAACCAATTAGCAGAAAAGTGTGGCAATGCACTTGTTATACCTGCAGATGCTACTAGTGTGGAAGACTTAACTAATCTTTTCGAAAAGTCTGTGGAAGCTCTAGGAGGAAAAATAGATTTCGTTCTTCATTCTATAGGAATGTCTCCAAATGTGAGAAAGAATAAACATTACACAGATCTAAATTATGATTGGTACCATAAGACTATGGATGTAAGTGCTATGTCTCTTCATAAGACATTAAGTACCGCTATGAAAATGGACGCCATTAATGACTGGGGTTCTGTGGTAGCTTTAACTTATATAGCTGCTCAGAGAGTATTTCCAGATTACAATGATATGGCAGACGCTAAGTCTTTATTAGAATCTATTACTAGAAGTTTCGGTTACCACTACGGTGAGAAGAGTAAAGTTCGTATTAATACCATTTCACAATCCCCTACAGTTACGACTGCAGGAAGCGGAGTGAAGGGTTTTGACGAGTTTATATCCTTTTCTGAGCAAATGAGCCCATTGGGAAATGCAAGTTCTCTGGATTGTGCTAACTATTGTATTTCTATGTTTAGTGATTTAACGAAGTATGTGACTATGCAGAATTTATTCCATGATGGTGGGTTTAGCAATACTGGAGTTACACAAAACGTAATAGAAAAGTTTACAAAGTAATTAAATTGGTTACTTAAATAATATGACATTAAAAAAGCCCCATTCATAAAATGAATAGGGCTTTTTTTATATCGTAGTATCTGTTTTATTTATTAATTATGGCATCTGAGGCAGCTATAAAGGCAGTAGTCTCTTGACCTGCCGGAGCTCTTGGATAACCTGTTTTCCCCAAGGCAATTAAATTAAGTTTTCCGGTTTCACTGCTCACTTTAGTGGTGAAATACCATACGGTGGGGAATCCTGAAACATTAAAAACTTTTTGAAGATTATCATTTTGAGCTTTTAACTCAGGGTCTAGAGCAGTTCTTCTTGGGAAATCTATCTCCATTAACACCACATTCTCTTCAGCCCACTTTAGGAACTCATCTTTAACCAATACATTGTCGTGTAATTTAAAGCACCATCCACACCAGTCAGAACCTGTGAAAAAACCAAGTACTGGCTTTCCAGTTTCCGTTGATTTTTCATGTGCTAGTTGTAAATCGGTATACCATGTTAATCCATCCTTCTCTATAGTCCCTTTAGTTAAAGGCTCATTATTGGAATTAGTTACGTTAACTATTTTTTTAGTCTTAATAACTCCGGGAACCCCTTTAGCTAGACCTTTATTTTTAATAGCTTTTATAGATGCCTCAGGCTTAGTTGTGTCTACAGAGGCGTTAGAATTAGAGCAAAAGCTAAAAACTGATACACTAACTACTAGCACTGATATAAGGGAAATGGAACTTAATTTTTTCATTGTTATTTTATTGAAGTATAAAGGTACGTAATCTATTTTGTTTGGAGGAGAACTTCATTTCGTTCTTACTCTATTATTATTGAAGCCCTATGTTCAAAAGCTATGCCATTTTATACGTTTTAAAAGCTATTTAAAAGATAAATTTGAAAAAACAAATGAAATTATTTAAATATATCACTGAACAATTCGAGCTCGAAGATCTTGGTTCTGTTTTGAGAAATGCTGAACAAGCAGGAGTAGACCTCGAGTTTGATAAAAATAGATATGCTTATGGATTTAATTTAAGCATGGTCCAGCTAAAAATATCAGACAACATCTATTTAATAGACGCACTTCAGGTTGAGGATTTAAGCTCTGTTTATAAAATGTTGGAGGATGACTCCATAGAGAAGATTGTTTTTGCTTTTGGTGAGGACATCAGATTACTTCATTCACTAGATTGTTTTCCTGCGAACATTTTCGATTTAAGCATAGCTGCTAGTATGTTAAATTTCCCTCCTTGTTCTTTGAGTTCACTAACATTTAAGGTATTATCAGTTGAGGAAAAGGAATCTAGTCAAAAGAGTAATTGGCTCAAAAGACCTTTAACAGCAGCACAGCTTAGCTATGCTGCTGAAGATGTTGAGTTTTTAAGAGAGCTTCATGATAGTTTAACAGAAACTATAAATAATAAAGGAATAACAGACTGGGTAAGACAGGAAAATAAGAAATATGACCTTTCTGATTACAGTAATATCCAAAGCTTTAGTCCTTTAAAGAATAAAGACAAAAAGGGCCTTTCTGAGTATCAGTTTTACATTCTAGAACAATTAATGAACTACAGAGAGGAAATAGCTGAAAGAGAAAATAAACCAGGTTATCATATAGTAGATAAGAATGTTTTAATCAAACTGGCTAACGGTGAGATGAGATTGAGAGATCTGTTTTCAATGAAGGGAATATCAAAATATTTTAAGAATGCAGAGGCTAAAGCTATGTTAAATGGGTTGCTAGCAAAGGCAGATTCTAAATCAAAAAATCTGGACCTCTCACTGACAGATCCTGCTATCAGGAAATTAAGTAGAGAAGATTACTTGGTGATGACCCAAAGGAAAAAAGTGACAGATAGTATCGTTCAGTCTATTCTTCTTCCTATAAAGAATGCAATTAAGGATGATATCGGAGAGTTTGCCTCGTCTTTTATGTTTAGTAACAAAATAATGAATGAGATAGCTTCTAAAGGCTTGTCTGGTTTAACCCCTTATAAACAAAAGTTGATTTGGGATTATGCTACTAAGTTGAAAATAGATTTATCTGACTTTACCTTATAATCAACATTTTACGTGGAAATTCTAATGAACTTCAACGGAAAAATCAGACGTGAATTTTATTGAAAAACAAATGGAGGCTACTGTTTTTCATTTAAATCAAATATCACTTATCGATAGTGATTTAGCAGAAGGCGGAAGCGTTTTTTTAAGAATTGGACAACAGGCTTTAGACAAAGAAGCTTTCTGTATGGTCTATAAAATATTATAATGGAGTGAATTACGATTAGTTTAAGTTAGGGTCTGTAGGTAAGCCTATCATTTTTGAATATTTAGACCCCATAGATTCTAGGAATTCTGCCCATAAATTGTCAGACTTTATATTCATAACTATTTCAGGTTTAGCTTCAGCCACATACCAGCTATTTTGAGCCATTTCTTCTTCTAGCTGATTTGCAGACCATCCGGAATATCCTACAAAAAATTTAACTTGATTATGGCCCACATTTCCTTTGGATATTTCTTCTTTTAGGTGTTCGAAATCTCCCCCTAAATAGATGCCGTTTGCTATCTCTTTAGAATCAATAATGGAGCTTCCTAGTGTATGCAAGTAATATAAATTGGAGCTGTTTACCGGTCCTCCTAGACTAACTCTAGTAGTTAGTTCAGGAAGCCCTTTCATAATCTGGCCCAAGCTCATATCTAAATAGTTGTTTAAAACAAATCCAAATGAACCCTCATCATTATGCTCACATAGCAAAATTGCTGCCCTTTTAAAGTATGGATCAGTTAAAAAAGGTTCAGAGAGGAGAATTTTTCCTCTAGATGGATTTTCGGTATTTTCAGGAGTAATTTTAATCATACTCTTTATTAGCTTCGCAATTTAAAAGGCGAATACTTTTGAGTTAAACGAAAAATAGTTATCTAAAGTTGCCTAAGCTAGATTTTCGTCTTCAATATTACACAAATGAAAAGTAACCTATTTCTATTTCTTACAGTCTTGAGTTTGATATTTTCTTCAAGCTTTAAAGCATCATCACAGCTTATGTCGGATACTAAATTCGCCGGGAATGTGACTTTAACTTACGAGGCCTGTATTGATCAATATCGTAAGTTTTCTGCTTCGAAATTCGGATATTTGAAAGAGTTTGGTTCTACAGATACAGGCGAGCCATTGCATTTATTTCTCCTTTCTTCAGAGGATTTAAATGAAAAAAAGCTATCAAAAAATAAAGTAACCATCCTTATAAATAATGCGATTCACCCGGGAGAGCCATGCGGAGTAGATGCCAGTGTGATGTTTATAAATACAATATTAAATGATGAGAATTTGGAAAACATTTTATCTAAAGTGAACATCGCTATAATACCTATGTATAACATTGGGGGTGTTTTAAATAGAGGATGCTGTAGCAGAGCTAACCAGAATGGGCCAGCTTTTTATGGTTTCAGAGGAAACGCAAAAAATTTAGATTTAAACAGAGATTTTATTAAGTGTGATTCTAAAAATGCTGAAGCATTTATGAGCATTTACCATTATTTAAATCCGCACATATTTTTAGATACTCACACCAGTAACGGAGCAGATTATCAGTATGTAATGACTTTAATTACAACTCAGCCAGATAAAGCGACTCCTCCGGTTAGATCATATTTGAATAATGTGATGGTAGATGAGCTTTACAATAAAATGGAAGCAGTTGGTTATCCTATGGCTCCATATGTCCATGCTTTAGGCAACACGCCAGATGATGGAATAAAGGATTACCTAGAAACACCAAGGTACAGCACAGGTTACTCTACTCTTTTTAATGCTTTAGGGTTTGTCTCTGAAGCACACATGTTAAAGCCTTATTCTGAAAGAGTGCAAAGTACTTACGAGTTAATGATTCAATTATTAAACTTCAGTGAAAGAAGATATGATGAGATTATAGAAATGAAAAATAGAGCAGATAATTTTTCTAAAGCATTGAAGACGTTCGAGATTTCATGGAAGCTAGACACAAGCAGGTATGAAGAGTTTATGTTTAAGGGATATGAAGCGAAATATAAGAAAAGTGAGTTCAGCATGAATCAAAGGCTGTATTATGATCAAGATGCTCCTTATGAAAAATTGATTAAATATTACAATAGGTATCCTGCTGATTTAAGGGTAGAGGCTCCAGACTATTATATTATTCCTCAGGCTTGGAGCGAAGTGATTTCTTTGTTGAAATTAAATGGAGTAAGCCTGACTCCATTAGATCATGATAGCGTAATGGACGTAGAGTTTTATTTTATCGAAAATTATGAGACAGCACCCAATCCTTACGAAGGACATTACATACACTCTGAGGTTAAATTAATATCTAAAAAAGTAACCCAAAATTTCAGAAAAGGAGATTATCTGATTCCTGTAAATCAGTTTTCTAATAGATATATCGTCGAGACACTTGAGCCAGAAGGACCGGATTCATTTTTCGCCTGGAATTTCTTCGATTCCGCATTACAACAAAAAGAGTGGTTTTCGACCTATGTTTTTGAAGATGTTGCGGCAGAGATGTTGAAGACAGATCCCGAATTAGAAGCAGAGTTTATTCAAAAGCAAAAGGAGTCTGATGATTTTTTAGAGAATCAATGGGCACAGTTATATTGGTTATACAAGAAGTCAGATAATTATGAACCTTCTCATAATAGATACCCAATTGCTAGATACACTCTCAATTAATTAGCCATAATAAAGAGATTGAGACTCTAGACTATTTGACATGTTCTTTTTCTAAATTATTATGATCAAGTTTCTCATCTTGAGAAGTAAATATTTCCGCTATGCATCCTCATTATTGGGTCAAAAGAGAAGAGAATCATTGACCGCTCAGTAGAATTTTCCAGTCGCATATTTGATCACTGCTAAGCTAAGTGAGTTTTTTAGAATCGTAATAAACTCGGAGGTCTTCTCTGCTAGACTCTTCTTTTTTTAATTTTGAACTTAAATCCAAAAATGCACGACATTTTAGAGAATTGTGTATCGAAGCAGAATTGAGAATTATAGAAAAAGTAAACAGGGTTGAAGATTTATGTTTTAGAATAAATTAATAAGTGATTATTTCCCTTTTGTAGGCTAACTTATTAATAAAATTACTTCATGTCTAAACTAAATGCTTTTATTAATTTCATCTTGTAGCTGTCTTGCTAAAATTTGTTCTTTCTCTCTAGATCTCTTTTTAAAGTCTTCAAATTCGTGTTCTAACATACTAAAATTACTTCTAGTTTCTTTGGCTATAATAGTTTTAGATTTTAGTCTAAAAAATGAAAATATTAGTAAAAAGGTTAATAAACAGGTAATAGCCCAGAAAAAAGATTTGAATGCAGATTTACTCGTGCTAGTTCCAGAAATTTGAAAAGAGTCTTTTTCAGAAATTGCCTGAAAAAGTTGGGTGTTCAATGTGTCTATAGTAGTACTTAATTCTCTGTTAGAAGAATTGTTACTAACGATTCTGCTTTTGAGGCTAATGATTTCTAGCTGAAGAGCTTTTAGGCTGTCTATCACATTGTCTCTGAATTTATTCAGTTTAAACGCTCTAACTATTTTGTGGTCTTGGTATTTATTAGAAGATTTCCAAATGTAATCGTATTGGCTGTCTATAGTTCCCGCATCTAATGATCCGGTATTTTCATTAAGACTTTGAGCTAGCGAGCCTCCTAAAAAGGCAAGTGTTAAAAAAGAAACTACGAGTAGTTTGAGGAAAATACTATTATACATTACCATTTATTTTAAGGTCAAAGGTATTAAATCCAACGCGCTAATCTTCGTCGGAAATAAAAGAATCTCAATACATGCTTACAAGATTTCTTAGCGATGAAAATGATTCCATTACTGCTTTTCGGTAGTTAATTGAATATAGAATTTGATTTGAATTAGTCGAGCTCACTTGCGTGATCTCTATGTTCGGTGTAAATTAATTCAACGGAATACTTATTTATGGGTAACCATCTATTATTTCTCGATTAATTCTCCCTTTATGGTTCCGCTTCTTGGATTTATGATAAATGTTATTTGCTTGTTATTCAAAACACCGAAATTCGCATTTCGTAAAGATGAAGAAAACATTTAAAGCTTAATGAATGTCATTAAAGGAAAGTAGAATAGAGTACAAAAAAGGAACGCTATCAGACGATTTAAAAAATGAATCTCCTTTTGATTTATTTAAGGATTGGTTAGAATTAGCAAAGAAATACGTAGCGCTGGATTTTAATGCAATGTCATTAAACACCAATAGTTCAGATGGGTTTCCAGCCAGTAGAATAGTTTTACTAAGAGAGTTTACGGAGGAAGGGTTTATTTTTTACACCAATTATGAGAGTGCTAAGGGAAAGGAGCTCGAACAGAATCCTAATGTTTCTCTAAACTTTTTTTGGAGAGAGCTAGAAAAACAGATAAGAGTAAAAGGCACAGCTGTCAAGGTTAGTTCAGAGGTAAGTAATGTCTATTTTTCTTCAAGGCCCAGAAAAAGCCAAATAGGAGCTTGGGTATCCAATCAGAGTGAGGTAATTCAAAGCAGAGAAACTCTGGTAAGAAAAGAAGAAGAGTTAGAAAAAGTCTTTAAAGGAAAAGAGGTTACACGCCCGCCTCACTGGGGTGGATATTTAGTGATTCCTAATTCTTTTGAGTTTTGGCAGGGTAGATCAGGTCGTCTTCATGATAGGCTTAAATTCTCTGAAAAAGACAATTTATGGTCTGCTGATAGACTTTCTCCTTGATTTAAGTTTTAAGAGAATTAGTACCCGAGATTTCTTTATAGTATTTATCTACTATTAAATCAGAGCTTTTAATGCTACTCGTTAACCACTGGTAAAGTATCTTATTTTTTTCAGTTTCTGATAATTTCCAATTTACTTCGGATTGAATAATTCTTCTAGACAAGTTCTGTGCAGTAATGGCAGCTGCCACTGAAATGTTTAAGCTTTCAGTAAATCCAAGCATTGGTATTTTCATAAAGTAATCCGCATTATCAGATACATCCTGAGTAATCCCTAGTTTTTCGGTTCCGAAAACTACCGCTATAGGCTCGTCTATAGGAAGAGTGTCACAGGTGAAGTCATTTCTATGAGGAGTAGTTGCTACTATTTTATACCCTTTAGACTTTAAGTGATTTAGGCATTTTACGGTGCCGTTTTCAAAATCATTATGGCTGTACATGTTAACCCATTTTTCAGCTCCAAGTGCTATTTTCTTATCCCGTAAATACTTGTTCTTAGTCTCTATAACATGAACTTCCTGAATACCGAAGCAGTCGCAACTTCTTATGACCGCACTGGCGTTATGAGATTGGAAAATATTTTCCACTACGAAAGTGAGGTGCTTAGTTCTGTAATCAATTATCTCTTCGAACTTTCCCCACCTTTCTTCAGTGACGAATTGTCTTAAATATTGTATTAGCTGAGTATCCAAATTTCTAAAATTACAAGAAACAATAAAGGCCGGTAAAACCGGCCTTTATTAAGCTTTTAAAAGGCTCTTAGTTTACCTTTCCAGATAAATCTGCACCAGCTTTAAACTTAACTACGTTTTTAGCTTTGATAGTGATTTCTTTTCCTGTTTGAGGATTTCTACCTTTTCTCTCGTTTCTTCTAGAAACAGAGAAAGAACCGAATCCTACTAAAGAAAGTCTATCACCAGTTTTAAGTGCTGAAGTAGTAGTATTTACAAATGCATCTAAAGCTCTTTTTGCATCAGCCTTAGAAATTCCTGCGTCAGATGCCATAGCATCAATTAATTCTGCTTTATTCATTTTTTTATGTGTTTAATTAATATGACTTTAATAATAACAAATATATACGCAATCCTAAGCCTGTCAAGCGTTACAGGGATAATTGATGCACATTTGTGAAAAAAAAGGTGTATTTGTTAATAAAACTGATTTTTTTAGGGCTAAAAGAAGAAATTAACAAGAAAAATACTGGAGCTAGTGGCCGAGAATAAGCTTCTATACAAGCTTTTTACTGAGCCACGAACTATATACTATCCATATTAAAACATTTAAACCGCATAAAACCACGGGCAGATGTTCTTTTCCTCCTAAGTATAGAGCAAGCCCAAATGAGATTAAGAAAGATGCAAGAATGAAAATTGTCATGATAAAATTAACGAAACTTTCTTCAGTTATTTTGTTTTTAAGCCAGAAGTGACAATATGTACTAGAAATCAAGCCAGAAAGCATGCATGCAAACCACCATAAGTTTTTCTCTACTCCGAAATAATTGGCAGCAGCTAAACTGAAAACAGTTAAACTGAAAATTATGTAAACAATGATAAAGAGTCTTTTGCTCATTTGAGTTAGATTTGAATCGTAAGCAAAGATACAATCAATAAGTCACTTATAGATATTAAACACATGAAAATAGAGCACAAAATAGAAGTTAGGTTTAGAGATATAGATTCTATGGGACATGTTAATAATGCGGTTTATTTAAGCTATTTCGAACAGGCTAGAATGACATGGTTTAAAGAGTTAGTAGGTTTTGAATGGAATTGGATAGATGCAGGAATTTTAGTAGCTCGCCATGAGATTGACTATAAAAGGCCTATTTCTTTAAATGATGAGATTACTATTTTTACCTGGTGTGAATCTATGGGTAACTCCAGTTTAGTAATGGCTTATGAAATAATGAACGGTGAAAACATTCTATATACTCAAGGGAAAACCGTAATAGTTTGTTTTGATTATAATAAACAATCACCTTGTCTTATTCCAGCAGAGTGGAGAGATAAAATTAAACTGAACATTTAAACACCCCAATTGATCTGTCTCAAACCTTCTCCTAAAACCATAGCTACGGCATTGCTTAGGTTGAATGACCTAACTTCACCTGGGAAAGGAATTTTCACTAGTCGTTCTGTATATTTCTCTTTTATTTCTTTAGACAATCCATCGGCCTCTTTTCCAAAAATGAAATAATCATTTTTTTTAATTTCCACATCATAAAGTGATCTTTTTCCGTGAGCAGAAAGAAAGTAAAGGTTAGAATCTGTGGGGATATAAGTTAAAAACGATTTAAAATTATCGTGGTGGTGCAAGTCTAGATCGCCCCAATAATCTAGTCCAGCTCGTTTTACTCTGCTATCACTTATCTCAAACCCTAGCGGATGTATTAAATGTAGAGGAGAGCAAGTAGCCACGCACGTTCTTCCAATATTTCCTGTGTTATTTGGGATCTGTGGTTCTAGTAAAACGATATTGAAACTCATTATTTAAGCCTTAAGTTTTAGTCTACGAAAGTATCTTTAATGAGTGAACGTATTTTATTGTTTGAAATAATAAATAACCGAAGCCAGAGCAAAGGGAAGAAATCAGATAGAAGCTAAATTGTGAATTTACTCAATTTAACGGAGTAATAGGTCCATAACGAAATTCCCCAAAACACAAGGGTCATGTTCTAATTTTAATATTTGCCCTACAGTTCTTGCTCCGCCATTATCATCAGGATCTTCCATCCAAACATATGCAAGATCGACAGATTCGGATTTAATTTCTCCATCCATATTTTCGTAAGTTATAACAACTTGAAACTCGCAATCTTTTATCACCTTAGTTCTCAGAACTTTTACAATCTGTGGGGTGTCATCATCACAACAGCCACAAAATAAAACAATGAATTCTTGTTGGCTGATAACTTTAGAGGCTTTTTTAGCTGTTGATTCAGACAAACACGCAAGCTGATCTGCTTTTGCATTTATACCAACTAATGCAATGAATATTAGTAGAAATAGTTTTTTCATCATTTTTTATTTCTGTAAATATAGACACGAAAATTATCGATTCACACTCTTTTCACAAATTCAGTCCGAAGAACGATGGACATTTTATTCACTCTACAGTCAATTTCATCAGGGTCATCTGTAAGTCTGATATTCTTTATTTTAGTACCTCTTTTAATAACTGTGTTCGTTCCTTTTAATTTCAAATCCTTTGACAGTGTTATTGTATCGCCATCAGAAAGAATTTTTCCACTTGCATCTTTAACTTCCATTGTAAAATAATTATAGAAGTAAAAGTAAATTTAATTTGGCTTATACTTTCCTGGTAGTCATTAAAATTAAAGAGACTATGTTAGGAAGTTAGATCGTTTTTCTGAAATTCTTAGCTATTATTTTTCGCTGCACTCCGGGAGGAATAATGAATCTCGTCCAAGAGATTAGTTTAGCTATTTTACCCGGAATGACCTTGGTCTTTCTTTGTATCATAGCATCAATAGACTCTTTAGCAACTTGAGAGGGTTCCAGTGCTGAGATTCTAGCAATGCATCCAGCAGCTTTAATTCTCTTTCTAATCTCCTCGCTAGTAATCACACCAGCCGGACAGACAGCTGTAACACCTATATTAAATGATGAAAGCTCCTCTCTTATAGCGGAGGAGAAATCAAGCACATACCTTTTAGAGGCAGCGTAAATTGATTTATAAGGCATGCTATAAAATGCCGCAGCGCTTGATAAGTTTAAGATGTAGGACTGCCTTTGTTTTTTTAAGAAAGGAATCATGGCGTGACTAAGCAGCGTAGTGGCTTTAATGTTTAGGTCTAGAACAGTAGAAATAAAAGAACCTTCCAAGGAGTCAAATTCTGCCGCATAACCTATTCCCGCATTGTTAACTAAAATTTTAAGGTTCATTTGTTCACTCATAACCCATGAACTTATTTGTGATATAGCGCCCTTTTCAAGTATGTTCAGCTCCAAAGATTTGAAATTAACGTTGTATGCTGATTTTATCTCTTCGCGCACTTCTTTTTGACCGGTATTAGGCAGTGCTATTATGGCTATGTCATAGCCTCTAGAAGCCAATTCCATAGCTAAAGACTTCCCTATTCCTGAGCTTCCTCCAGTTATTAAAGCGTATGTATTTAATTCCGACTCCAAGTTATTACTGCTTTAATTCCATCAATGAGAGAAGTCGGCTTATAGCCTAATTCTCTTTCTGCTTTTTTTGAGCTATTTATCCAGTTAAAAGTATACTTTTTTACGAATCCCGGAGTAAGTATTGGGCCTTTACCAGTAAGGCTAATTAAGGCCATTTGTAGCTTGGCTATTAGCATCATAATAGGAATGGGAATCCCTGTTAGCCATGTCTTATTTCCAGAAACTTTAGTTACTTTTTCAAATAATCCTCTGTAACTAGCATTTTCTCCACCCAGAATATAATTTTCTCCAGCCTTTCCCTTTTGCATAGCTAAGATATGTCCTTCAATTACGTCTTTGACAAAAACATAATTACCCATAGCCTTTCCATTTCCAGGATACACATGCCATTTTCCTTTATTGAATTCTTTAATCATGCGAGTAACCGAATTACTCTGACTAAGCTTTCCAGGTCCATATACTCGTGTGGGGTTTACTATTATTATATCTAGACTCTGCGAGTGAACCAGTTTTTTAATCTCTATCTCTGCTTGAGCCTTGCTTTTTTCATAGTCTGTAGTTAAGTCAGTCCATTTAGTAGAGTCCTCTGTGACAGGAAGGCCGTACCTAGAAGGCCCGAAAACTCCCGCAGTGCTGGTGACCACTATTTTTTTTACGCCCAACGAAGATGCTTGTTTAATCAGGGCTATATTATTTCTAACATTAATCTTATAAAAAGTATCGGTGTTTTTATCCCATACTTGAGCAAAAGCAGCTAACAGATAAGCTTGTTCACAACCCGAAACCGCTTTCGTAATTAAATCTAGATCATCTAAATTTCCTTCAAAAAATTTTATAGACTCATGCCTTACTTCTTTTTTAGCTCGCTCAATAGAACGAACTAAAGCATGAATTGTATGTCCCTGCTCGGCTAATTTTAGAGCCATTTGAGAACCGATAAACCCAGTAGCTCCAGTTAGAAAAATATTCATTTATTTGGTGATTTTCATATCTGGATGTGCTCTTAAGCTAAAGTACGAACTGCTAGCTGCTTGTGTGAAATGAATAATAGCCGCGGCATAAAACACTCCTGTTCTTTCGACTATTATGCAGAGCAAAATCCCAAGGGGTATAGAAGCTAAAGTTTCCTTTAGCCCTTTAGGGATGTGAACCAAAGAGTAGAGAGTTGTATTTAAAACTAAAGCAGGCCAGAATTCCATGACATCTCTAGAGCCGAAGAATAAAACTCCTCTAAATAACCATTCATATCCAAGTAGGTATAAAAACCACGTAAAGTATTCCCTGCGTTGCAATGCTCCATTCCATCTCTTCTCTCTGATTTGAGGATAGATTTTCAGATTTTCAGCAGTCTTAGCATTAAAATAATTCATTGGTATTAATACTGCTGAAAAACCAAGAATCCAATACATACACTCGATAGGAAAAGCCAATTTAATGCCATAATCAGCAAAAGTAAAATCACTTAACAGAATCCACATCAAAATAGTAATAAAAGGAAAAACACCCATCCATAGAAATCCCATATCCCTCATCTTAAAAACTTCAGATGTAGGTCTGTTCTCAGTGTTGCCTATATTATTTTTAGCAGAGAAGTAATAACCTACATACCCAAAAAGAGCAAGTGAAATAGCTATTATAGCTGATATTTCGGAAGAAGGGATAGATGAAAACATCAAATTATCAATTGAAAATAGATACAAAAATACTCTTTAGATATTTATGAAAACACTTATTATAAATCATATATGCAAACAATGTCGTGAGATATGCTGTTTGAGGAGTTAAACATATTTGTAACTAGAAGGAAGAGAGTTGTGAATAGGATACATATATCGTTGAATTTGAGAATTTAAGAAGTGCTTATGACCGCTTAGGATGGAGCGAAAGAAGAATGAGATAATTACCGTTCAGGTTCTCCAGATAGGGCCAGAGTATGTTCGCGATATTACAGCGAAGCTAGTTTCTCACCAGAGTTAAATCTATCAACAGGCTAATTTTTAAATATGTAAATACTAAACTAGCGCTACTTTTGTATAATTGTAATTCAGTCTCAGAGATAAACATTATTGTGTGCACCATAGGAGAAATTACAGGCATGTTTGAGATGTGTAATTAACTAAAATCCTTGTTAATTCTATACCCTGCCGGTATTTACTAGCGAGGTTTTTTCGTTAGCTTTGCACAGCTAATAAACAAATTTAGAGGGATGTCCGAAGAGAATGAAAAAGGCTTGAATTTTATAGAACAGATACTAGAAAAGGACCTGGAAGACAGCCTGCATGATGGCAGGGTTCTTACTAGATTCCCTCCTGAGCCTAACGGATTTCTTCACATAGGACACTCAAAAGCTATCTGCTTGAATTTTGAAATGGCAAAAAAATATGGTGGGAAAACGAATCTTAGATTTGATGACACCAATCCTGAGAAAGAAGATACTAAATACGTAGACGCTATAAAAGCGGATATTAAGTGGTTAGGTTTTGACTGGAATGGGGAGGAAAGATATACATCAGACTATTTCGATACGCTTTACGAATATGCCGTAAAACTTATTTTAGAGAGAAAAGCTTTTGTAGATGAGCAGTCGGCAGCTTTAATAGCTGAGCAAAAAGGAACGCCTACTGAAACTGGAGGTAATTCTCCTTTTAGAGATAGAAGTGCAGAAGAAAATCTTAAAAGATTTACTGAAATGAAGGATGGGAAGCATCCTGAAGGCAGCATGGTCTTGAGAGCAAAGATAGATATGACCTCTCCCAATATGCACCTCAGAGATCCTCTGATATACAGAATTAAGCATGAAAGTCATCACAGAACTGGAGATAAATGGTGCATCTACCCGATGTATGATTTCGCTCATGGCCAGAGTGATAGCATAGAAGGAATAACTCATTCTTTCTGTTCATTAGAATTTGAGGTACATAGGCCATTATATAATTGGTTAATAGAAGAATTGGGAATTTTTCCAAGCAAGCAAAGAGAGTTTGCTCGGTTGAATTTGAATTATACGATTATGAGTAAAAGAAAGTTACTCAGGTTGGTAGAAGAGAATGTGGTGGACGGTTGGGATGATCCTAGAATGCCTACTATTTCCGGGTTAAGAAGAAGAGGGTATACGGCAGAGTCTATAAGAAATTTCTGTGATAGAGTTGGAATAGCGAGAAGAGAGAACGTAATAGATGTAGCTCTTTTGGAATTTAGTATAAAAGAACATTTAAATAAAATCACACCTCGGGTGATGTGCGTTTTAGAGCCTATCAAGGTCGTTATTACTAACTATCCAGAGGGTAAGACTGAAGAGTTAACGCTCATAAATAATCCTGAAGATGAATCTGCAGGAAGCAGAAATTTGCCTTTTTCTAGAGAGATTTTTATTGAGAGTAACGATTATAAGGAAGAAGCTCCCAGGAAATATTTCAGGCTAAAACCGGAAGGCTATGTTAGGTTAAAAGGAGCTTATATCATTAAAGCTAATTCGCACGTCAAAGACGAAGAAGGAAACATTATAGAAGTACATTGTACATACTTTCCTGATTCTAAAAGTGGTGAAGATACTAGTGGGATAAAGGCTAAAGGTGTTATACACTGGGTAAGTAAGGAGCATGCTTTGGATGTGGAGGTTAGGCAGTATGATAGATTATTCTCTCATGAGTCTCCCGATTCCGATAAAGGAAAAGATTTCATGGACTTTCTAAATCCATCTAGTTTAGAGGTGATTTCTAATTGCAAAGCTGAGCCACATCTTAAAAATGCCAGTGCAGGAGATAAATTCCAATTTCAACGTTTGGGTTATTTCTGTGTAGATTCTAAGTATACGACTACAGATAAATTAGTATTCAATAGAACAGTTACATTAAGAGATTCTTGGGCTAAACTTCAGAAAAAATAATGAAGGGTTTTTTAGCTATACTATTTTATATGTTACTAAATAGTAGCGCGTTAGCTGAATATGAAAAGTTCTGGGTATTCTTTACTGATAAGGAGGGTATGGAGTTTAACCCTTACGATTACTTTGATTATAAGGCTATAGAGAGGAGGGAGTCACTAGGGCTGAGTTTATATGACATTACGGATTACCCTGTAAATCCTAACTATATTGATGGAGTAGAAAAATGTGTGAGTTCTATAAGTTATCATACTAGATGGTTTAATGCGGTTTCGGTAAAGGCTTCTTCTAACGAGATAGAAAAAGTAAAAGCCCTTTCTTATGTAAAAGGTGTAATGCTTTTTTCCAAAAGCTCCATGCTTATTACTGATGAATATTTTGAGGAACAATCCGATAGATCTGATTCACTTATAAAGTACCAAACAGAAAGAATGGGCCGTAGTGAATTTCAAAAGGCTAGAATTGATGGAGCTGGGATAAGGATAGCAGTTCTGGATGCAGGTTTTACTGATTCAGACATAAATCCATGTTTTAACCATTTGAGAGAGGAAAATAAAATCATAGCGACTTATGATTTTGTGAAAAATAATTTAGACGTATACAATGGTCATTATCATGGAACAGCAGTCTTAAGTTGTATTGCAGGAATCTATGCGGCAGAAGGGAGATCAGACACTTTAGGTTTGGCTACGGGATCTGAGTTTCTGTTAGCTAGAACTGAAAAGGCTCAAATAGAAGTTTTCTCTGAAGAAGAAAACTGGCTGGCAGCTGTAGAATGGAGTGATAGAAATGGAGCTGATATAATAAACAGCTCATTGGGTTATACAGGGAGCAGGTATTTTTATAGAGACATGAATGGGTCGAACAGCCTGGTAAGTAGAGCAGGAAATCTAGCAGCCAAAAAAGGCATTTTAGTGATTAACTCAGCGGGGAATGATGGATCAGGAGACTGGAATTTTGTAGGGGCTCCAGCAGACGCAGATAGTGTATTGGCAGTGGGAGGATTGTTGCCTTCGTCTGGAATACATACTGCTTTTAGTTCTGTCGGTCCTACATACGATTTTAGACAAAAACCGAATGTTACAGCTTATGGGCATGTGATAGCAGCCAAAAAGGATAATGTTTCAGAAACACAAGGAACATCCTTTTCATCTCCACTTACTGCAGGGTTTGCTGCATGCGCATGGCAGGCAAATAGAAGTTGGAGTAATATGGAGCTTTTCCATGAATTAGAAAAAGGTTCAGATTTATATCCTTACTGTGATTATGCTCATGGATACGGAGTTCCACAGGCGTCCTATTTTTTAGATAAAACTGAAGCAGTTCCACCTTCGATAACTCTGGAGAAGTCCGAGTCAGAAATAAAAGTAACTATCATGAGTCCTTCATTGAGTATTAGAGAAGATCAGACTGAGATAGAAATGCTCCTTAATAGCTCTGTCAATTGTGTAAGCGACTATGAAGACTATCTGTTTTATCAATTTCAAACGGCAGACGGAATCATTACGTCTTATAACGTTACAGATCTGCAAGGAGCAGAAAGTTATTCGTTTAATTATCCTTCAAAAGCAGAAAAAGCAATAGTTTATTATGAAGGATATACCATAGAAATGAGATTAAAATGAAAAAATTTATAATAATACTTAGTTTGCTTTCGACAACAACTCTTTACAGCCAAGAGATAGTGCTAGAAAGAAACGTAGCTGACGATAGAGATTCTGTAGAAGACGATAATTCTAAGAGTCAGTTGAGGTGGGGGTATAATCTGACATTAGATGCACTAGACAGCCTGAACACTCTGTGGTCCTCCACTAGCATCAATTATAATGGAATGAAATTATTTAGGCCAGTTAAATTTTATAGTCTTGGACTAAATTACGGTATTCAATTCGACAACTTTAAATTGGACCAAGATTCAGCTAACCTTCTTTCTTTAAATCATATAAATGATCGCCAGCACTTGCATCTATATACAGGAAGAATAGGACTGACGAATAGGTTTCACTTAGGGAAACATGGAATAAAAGAAGGAGCTTTTATAGAAATAGGAGCAGTAGGAGCTATCCGTATTACCTCTAGAATGAAAATAGAAAACGAGATAGAACCAAAGGCACAGGGAAACGCTGGAGCAGAAGAAGTAAATATGACGTATAAGAGACTTCAGTATATAGAGCTTCTTCAGTACTATGCCACAGCGGCTATAGGTCGAAATGGTCTAGCACTTTATGGAGAGTATAGAATCTCTAACTTGTTTAAGAAATATGAAGCTATCCGCAATGATATAAAGCTTCCCGAAATAGCTCCTTTGAATATTGGGCTAAGAGTTGAATTCTAAGGTGCTGAGAGTTCTAATAGCGGCGTTCGTTTTATTCATCGGCACGGAGGCATCTGCCAAAAAAGTTCCAGCAGAGATAGTTCTAATTTCGAATGACACTGTTATGGGAACTATATCAGGATACAGAAATGGACTCATTTCACCATACAGTAAGGTGAGAGCCGATAGAAGATATGTGTTAAGTGAAATTAAATCTATAACAATTTTAGAAGAAAACAGTTACTTTAAAGTAATCCATACGTCTGTCTACGAGGACAGTACTTATTTGTTTATTAGGGAGTTGAAAAACCAAAAATGGAAAGGACTAATTAGTTTTAGGCAGTGTACTTGTCATGGGCGTTATCAGATAACGGAGGCTATCTTTATAGAACGCCAACAGAAACTACAACCTATCCTTAAACATCTTTTTAGAGATAAAATTCTTAAGAAACGGGGAGACTATTTTGGTCTTACTTCAGAACAAAAGGTCCTAATGGCTTTAGTGAGTTTTAAATTTTCTTCTATTACAGAAGTATTATAGACTGAGTTAATTCTGTATTTTCGGTAACTGAAAAAAAAGTTCATGAAAACTATTGGTATAAACATTTGCCTAGCCATAACGCTATTAATTTCCTTTAATATAAATGCCACTGAAGGTATGTGGATTCCTACACTTCTAAAAGCAGTAGAGGATGATATGCAAGCTATGGGTTTAGAGTTATCTGCGGAAGATATTTATAGTATTAATCACAGTAGTCTTAAAGATGCGATTGTTCATTTTGGGGGAGGATGTACAGCAGAATTAATTTCAGACCAGGGATTACTCCTTACAAATCATCATTGCGGATATGGTCAAATTCAAAGCCATAGTAGCTTAGAGAATAATTACCTTAAAAATGGATTTTGGGCATCTACATTGAAAGATGAATTACCAAATGAAGGACTCACGGCTACACTGATAGATAGGATAGAAGATGTCTCTTCGAGAATGATGGAGGGAATTACTGATAGAATGACTACTGAAGAAGTCCAAGATAAACTACAGGAAAACTCAAAAGCTATCGAGGAGTCAGCTACTAGCGATCTTTTAGCGGCCAAAGTGAGGGCTTATAATTATGGTAACTCATACTTCTTAATAGTAACTAAAACGTATAAGGATGTGAGACTAGTAGGATCGCCACCAGATGCGGTAGGTAAGTTTGGTGGTGATACAGATAACTGGGTTTGGCCAAGGCATACAGGTGATTTCTCACTTTTTAGAATATATGCGGATGCTACGAATGAGCCAGCAGAATTCAGTGATTCTAATGTCCCATATAAGCCTATTCAGCATTTGAAAGTTTCGTTAGATGGTTTAGATGAGGGAGACTTTACCATGGTATTTGGGTTCCCAGGGAAAACGGAACAATTTCTAACTTCAGATGCAGTAGAGTACTTAGTGAATGAGTCTAATCCGATGAGAATTCATATGAGAGATGAAAGCTTGAACATTATAGATGCAGCCATGAGAGCAGATGAACAAACCAAAATACAGTATGCCTCTAAGCAGTCAGGTATAAGCAATGCATGGAAAAAATGGAAAGGTCAGAACAGAGGGTTAAAACGTATGGACGCCCTCGGACAAAAACAGACACTCGAAGCAGAATTCCAAAATAGGGTAAAGGGTGATCTCAAGTATTCAAGTGTATTGGCAGATCTTAATGAGCTTCAAGAAGCGAACGAATCTTATAAGAAAGCAAGAGAATTATTTATAGAATATTATTACTATGGACCTGAAATTATTTCCTTTGCTAAAGACGTATCTAATTTCGGAAAAGAATATTTAAATCTAGAGAAGGAAGAAGAAAAGAAAACGTTGAAGGATAAATTTACTAAAACAGCAAATGACTATTTTGATGACTACAATGCTAGCATAGACCAGAATATATTCATTGCACTAACGCCATTGTATTCAGAGTATTTAGATGATAATTTAGAACCGGTGGAATTACTCGCGGGAAAGGAGGGATGGGGTATTTACGCTAAAGAAGTATTTAAGAATAAAGTTCTGACGAGTAGAGAGAACTGTATTTCTTATATCAGTGATATATCAAAAGTAAAACACAAGAGGTTTCAGAAGTCTGCAGCATCCAGGCTAGCTAATCAATTAGTAGAGGTATTTTATACACTAGCTCTTCCATCATACAGAAAGTATAATGGAGAAATAGAAAGTAAAATGAAGGTTTATACAGATGGGCTAATGAAATTATTCCCTAATAAAGATTACTGGGCAGATGCTAATTCTACATTAAGATTAACCTACGGTAAAGCTGAAGGGAGTGAGCCTAGAGATGGAATGGAGTATAAGTTTTATACTACAGCTGATGGTATTTTGGCTAAGAATGCTTCAGGATTAAAGGACTATGAGCTTCCAGAAGATTTGGTAACTTTATTGAAAGAAGAAAATTATGGAAAGTATGCAGATTCAGATGGAGAATTAAGAGTCTGTTTTACTGGATCTAATCATACCACTGGCGGTAATTCAGGAAGTCCTGCCTTAGACGGAAAAGGTCATTTGGTAGGTTTAAACTTCGACAGGTCTTGGGAAAGTACCATGAGTGATATTATGTTTGACCCTAACCAGTGTAGAAACATCATGGTAGATATTCGTTATGTGCTCTTTATAATTGATAAGTATGCAGGGGCTACTAGATTAATAGATGAAATGGACTTAGTCCGATCTGGTGAAGCTAAAGCTGAAACAAACTAGTAACTACCACCCCAAAAAGTCAGAAAAATTCTTAAGAAATCAAGTAGATAACTGTTATAACTAAAGCGAAACAGCTTAGTGCAAACACCACTGGACCGGCGATTTCATTTTGTTCTGGCTCGTGATGTTCTGTATGTTCTGACATTGTAGTATTATTTTAATTGTGCTGCAAAAATAATTTAGTTCTCTTTTTTGTGCTAACTAATTCTTTTAAAATTTTCAAATATTTATTTTAAGTAGTTTAGGATTACATTGTGCATCATAAAGTATATTGTTATTAGGATGTGAAGAAATGAGGGTCCCTGCAACCATTCTTGTATTAGATTTGTCATACTATCAAGGTACCTGCAACAATAAATTTGAATACATGAAAAAAATAGCACTAGCGTTATTTGTACTTTTCTCTTTTACTGCTCAATTACAAGTAGTTATAAACGAGTATAGCGCGGCAAATCGAGATGTTTGGACAGATAATTATGGAGATGACCCTGATTGGTTCGAGCTTTATAATTCTGGAGGTGCTGCAGTAAATTTAGCAGGATATTTTCTAACTGATAATCCAGACAATTTAGATAAATGGGAGATACCTGCAGGATTTACTATCAATGGAGGTGAAACTGTGAGAATTTGGGCTTCAGGTCGAGGTGAATCAGATGGAACGAATCATCATGCAGATTTCAAGCTCACTCAAATGCGACAGGAGTATGTAATTCTCTCTGATCCAGGGTTATCAATTTTAGATCAAGTTTGGATAGAAACCCCGAACAAATTAGGCCATTCTGCAGGAAGACTCGTTGATGGAGGGGCTATATGGGGAGTTTTCGAAAATCCTACACCAGGAAATCCGAATTCAGGTGGAGTTACTGGTTATGCACCTACTCCTGTTTTTTCTCAAGCAGCAGGTTTTTACGGAGGAGCACAAAACATTTCCATAACTACTGATTCAGGCTTCGATATTAGATACACTACAGATGGAACAGAGCCTGATGCTGGATCAGATTTATATACGTCCCCAGTGAATTTAGCAGACGTTACAACACTAAGAGCCAAAAGCTTCTCTGATGGAGGCTCGGACCATATTGAAAGTTTTAACGCTACGAATACTTACTTTATCGGAGTTAGTCATACATTTTCTACATTTTCCGTTAATGGTCAATTAGGAATCTGGGGAGCAGGTGGTGGATCCGGTGGCGGAGGCGGAGGCTGGGGCGGAGGCGGAGGACCTCATGTTGTTTCTGTAGAATTTTTCGATGAAGCTGGAGTAAGACAATGGCAGCTAGAGGGCGAAATGAGAAGACATGGAAATGACTCCTGGGCATATGAACAGAAAGGAATGAGACTTCATGTTCATGATGAATATGGCTATGCCAACAAGATAGATCATCAAATGTTTTCTGTAAAAGATAGAACAGATTTTGATGTGATAATCATCAAAGCAGCGGGTTCTGATAATTACCCAGGGTCGCCAGCCCCTACTGCAGCTCACTTAAGAGATGGATGGGTGCAAACTCTTAGTCATAATGCAGGTTTAGAGGTAGATGAAAGAACTTATGAGCACACTGTAAACTACTTAAATGGCGAATATTGGGGAGTTTATGAATACAGAGAAAGAATAGACGAAGATTTCACTCAAGAATATTATAATACATCTGGGAATGAGATGGACATGTTAGAGCAGTGGGGAGGAGTAGATGTGGAATATGGAACTCTGCAGAACTGGGAAGATACCTACGATTATATTCGATTTAATGACATGACTCTAGACGCTAATTATCAAGCAGCCTTGCAATTAATTAATAAAGAAAGCTTTATCGATTATATGATAATTAATACGTTTTTTGTGAACTCCGATTGGCTAAACTGGAACACGAAATGGTGGCAAGGATTAGATCCAAATAATCCTATGCCTTGGAGATATGCCTTATGGGATATGGATAATATTTCAGATTTAGGACAGAATTACACAGGGTGGAGTTCGACCGGTTTTGAATCGCCAACAGTATGCGAGGTGTCTACAGTATTCGGGAATGGACCGTCATGGAATTCCGATGTAGGTCATTCGGAGATCTACCGGAATCTGTTAGAGAACGAATCATTCTTTCAAGATTATATTAATAGATATACTGACTTATTAAATGGGGCATTGCACTGTGATGCTATGACCGCACTCTTAGACGAATTCGAGGTGGAGATGCTTCCTGAAATGCAGGGCCAAGTGGATAGATGGGGTGGAAGTGTAGCAGGGTGGCAAGATAATGTTGATGCTATTCGACAATTCAATTGTGATAGATATGATTTTGTGTATACTGTTATTCAAGATTGTTTTCCAGATTTAGAGGGCCCCTTTAATGTTACCGCGAACGTAAATGGAGTGGGAGAGATTCTTTTCAGTACCACTTCTGTAACAGATACATTCGAAGGAATTTACTTTGGAGGACTAACTATTTCCTTAGAAGCTATTGAAACTTGCGGTTCTACTTTTAATGGATGGAATGTAGTCTCTGGTGATGCGGTATTTGCAGACCCTATGGCGCTTAATCAAGAAGTGAATTTAACGAGTGATTTAGTCATAGAGGCAACATTTATTCCAAATAATGCTCCTATTGACATCTATTTTCAAACAGACCCTCCGGGATTCGGAGGTATAATGGTAGATGGAATAGAGATAACTTTACCAGGAACATACGCGTATACATCAGCCACCCAACTAGAGCTATCAGCTATAGAAAGTGGATTTGAAATATTCGATAACTGGGAAGTAATATATAACGAAATTCTAGGAGACGATGATGATGCAGTTATTTCATTAAACGCGTGTGAAAATGACACTATTCTAGCAGAGTTTGATGTCTTCTTAAGTGAGTCACTTACTTTCGATGTGATGCCAGCGGGCTCAGGAACTATCAGTGCAGAAGGCGTAATTATTCCAGCTTATCCGACTACAGCAGATTACGCTTTAGATATTAATATCGATTTAGAAGCAACCCCCTCAGATGCTAGTTGGCAGTTCGTTCAATGGCAGTTAAATAATCATTTACTTAATCCAGATGAATTTTCTATTATAGCTGACTTTGATTTTCTTGTCGAGGATACACTTATAGCTGTATTTGAGGAGGTACCTACTTTCTCAGTTGTCATTGATCTTTCAGATGCTGATGCTGGAGTAATTACAAACTCGGGAAATACTTATGAAGCAGGTGACATTATAGAGATTATAGAAAGCGGAACGTTAACTTTAGATGTCACTGCGAATGAATGGTATGAGTTTGATTACTGGGTGACTTCAGGAGGTGTTATTATAGATGGAAATGATACTGATGCTCTTTTAGATTTTATTATTAACGGAGATGGAACGATAACAGCTGTGTTTATTTATACTGAGCATTGGGATATATCTATTGATGTTTTTCCTGTAGGCTCAGGAACAGTAAGTCTAGAGGGGATAGATTTAGTTACTTATCCTTATATTGAGACGTATATAATTAATGATAATATAAACTTAATAGCTACGCCCATAGATCAGTGGTGGTACTTTAGTCATTGGGAGGCCGCTGGTCAGTTGTTTACTCCAGATAATCTGCAGACAGCAGTTTCTGCTAGCATTCAGTCTGGTGATGCTATAGTGGCTGTATTCATTTCGTTAGACAATTATGATATAACAGTTCAGGTAAAACCAGAAAATGCAGGTACGGTAACTTTTGATTTAGGATATGTAACGAGTACAGAATGGACTGGAGTGATTCAGGGGAATGTACCATCTCAATTTATGGCAGTAGAGAATCAGTTCTACAATTTTATGGGCTGGACAAGTTCTACTCATTTGCCAACACCATCAAATAATGATGCTAACGTAGTATTTAACTTTGGTCAAACAGATACCGTGGTAGCAGTATTTGAGCAGATAGATTTTTCGTTTTACATTCCCAATACGTTTACTCCAAATCAGGACGGGTTAAATGAGTTCTGGCTGCCGGTTTCTTCAGCAGCTGACCCCTCAGCATACCATTGCATTATATTTAATAGGCAGGGCGAGGTGGTTTTCGAAACTAGAGACCTTTATGAAGGTTGGGATGGCTCATTCCTTGGCAGAGATCATTATGTAAAAGATGATGTATATAACTTTGTCATAACTACTAAGTCTTACCACGAACTTGGAAACATCACTAAGAAAGGTCATATTACTGTATTAAGATAATAGAGGAAATCTTCTATAAAAAAAGGCCAGCGATACTGGCCTTTTTTATTGTGCTAAATTAGACTTGTTTATCTATTTCCTGAAAAGCTATACTCTTTAAGAACATCTATTCCAAAGAGACCTTTCTCGGTTCTCACATTAATGTGAGAAGCTTTTTGAACTTCTTTCTCGAAGTACACTCTTAATAGGTATTCATCCGTCCATACCCCATTCTCTAAATAGATTAGGCCTTCTGCCATAGAGGAGGGATCTCCTTGGTAAGGGATGAACTGATAGGCGTGTTTTCTTTCTTTAGAAGAATTTGACAGAGCGAAATTCGCCAAGAAAAGTAAGCTGAGGACAAATGGGATTAATCCAAGTGAGATATAATTTTGTTTGTTTTTCTTGTATTTAATTAGTGTTCCAGTAACATATTTAGCTCCTATGCCGAGAAGAAGAAAGAGAGAGATAATCAAAGAAGAGTTTATCACAGTGCGAATAGTAACAGTAAAAAATATAATAAAAGAGGTAATAACCATTATGTAAGTCCAAAATTTATAGGTCTGACTCACCTGGTTGAGCGACTGTCTGAAATCTTCAACGGAGAGGTCTCTAAATGTTTTTCTAACATAAGCCCACCATAAAGGAAAGCCGATAGCGAATAATATAGGAAAAGTTAAAAATCCGTCCAGTCCCCATTTTAGTGGAAATTTAATCATTAAACCTAAAATAATCATCAATAGAAAAAGGGCTACATAATTAAAGAAGTGGCTAAATACTTTACTTAGCGCATATTCTTCAGAAGCTAAATACTTTTTTTTTAGGTTCTCTGCTCGTTCTTTAGCATCCTCGCGTTTCTTTCTCGTTTCTTCGATATCCCAATTTTTGTGAGTCCCATATTTTTTTTTGAGATTAATGTCATCATCTTTTTTTATCCACTCTCTTTTTTTATAATTATGCTGCGCTCTCGTAGTGTTTCTGTAAGAAAGAATAAAATCATAAGAGAACCTAAGCCGCGCGAATTCTTCCTTCGCACTGGAAGAAGGATTAACATCAGGGTGCAAATGTTTGGCATTTTTTCTGAAAGCAGTTTTTACCTCAGCCATCGAAGCGTCTGGCCCTAAGCCTAATTTCTTAAGATGTAGTAGGTAGTCTTGCATTAAATTCTACTTTTTTTTCAACTCTTCAATAAGCTCTTTTACCTTCTCACGAGTTAGTTTTGATAGTTCGTCTAGGGTTAAGTCAGCATGATCATCTGCTTTTATCACCTCTCCTATATTTACTTTCAGTGTTTTTCCAGAGTGAATCTTTAAGCTTCCTGCCGCCATAATGTCTCTGCTTCCTAAAATACCTATAGGCACAATATCCAGCCCATGAGTTTTTGCCATTCTAAAAGCGCCTTTCTTAAAAGGCATAAGTTCACCTGTTTTGGATCTTGTTCCTTCGGCAAATGAAATTACATTTTTTCCGCTCTTAACTTTTTCTCCAGCGATTTTTATAGACTCTTGAGATTTCATTTTATTCTTCCTGTCTATGAATATCATACCTGTTAACCAGATGTACCAGCCTATAAAAGGTACGTATTTTATTTCCTTTTTAGCTATGTAATAGAGCGGGTGAGGACAAGCCAGCGAAACAGCTGGAGGATCCATATGACTCTCATGATTAGAAATATAAATTTTTCCAGGAGATTTTTCTATAACTTGATTTCCATATTTCTCAAATTTAGTACCGCACACAAACATTACACCGTTCGAGAATAAGTATACGGCAGTGTTAATACATTTGTCAGTAGAACCTGTAAATAGCAGAATGATTAGCCCTATCGTAGAGCCATAAGCGGCTACAATTACTATTAAGATTAATCGAATGATATTTATTAAATACTTCATTTTGCTAATATCTAGTAAAATTATAAGTGGAGCATCTTTTTAAATTCACTCTCATCATATTCTTTTATTTCTCCGGGTTTCAGGTGAGCTAAAGAAAGCTGCTCTATAGAAAATCTAACCAATCTAAGTGTAGGAAATCCTACAGCAGCAGTCATCTTTCTTACTTGTCTGTTTTTGCCTTCAATCAGTATGAGCTTCAGCCATGAGGTAGGAATAGATTTCCTTATTCGAATAGGTGGTACTCTGTCCCAAATAAAATCTGGCTGGGCACATATACTTGCTTTAGCAGGAAGCGTGTAATAGGCTTTTTTACTCACTTTTATAGTGACACTTTTAGCGAGTTGAGCTATAGCTTCTTCTGTAATCTTTCCATCAACTTGAACATAATAACATCGTTCATGCTTATTTTTAGGAAGTAGTAGTCGCTGATTAATAGAAGTATCATTGGTTAATAGAAGTAAACCTTCAGACTCGGCATCTAATCTTCCCACTCCGTATACATCTTTAGGCAGGTTTAGAATTTGGGAGAGACCTTTCCATTTCACTTCATTACTAAACTGTGATAGGTATCCGTAGGGCTTGTTAAATTTATAATATCTGCGGTGCAATAGGTATATCTTTTTTCAATCGTTTTCGAAAGTAAACATTCACTTAGTATCTTGGCATGATGTTTAAGAATTTTCTTCTTGTATTTTTTCTCTTAAACTTTTTCCACGGAAACGGCCAGGAAGAATTTAAAGATATTCCTGCGCAGGAAAGCGACACCATTAGTCGAGAAAGAAAGAATTTATTAATAGGATTTCCAGCGGCATATTACACTCCGGAAACCAAGTGGGGTTTCGGTGCAGGAGGAATATATAATTTTTATATAGATGATAATGATAGCATTAGTCCTTCTAGCCAGGTTCAGTTAGCTGCTTCGTATACTCAGCGTAAGCAGGTGTTAATTTATCTACCTTTTAATATTTACTTGGATGAGTGGAGTAATGTAATTGAGGGTGAGTTTGGATATTATGATTATATATATCCTTTCTATGGGCTAGGTAATGAAAGCAAAAATGAGGACTTTGAAAATTATAATTCCCGCTATTTTAGGTTTCAAATAGACGGTTTGAAGAAATTAAAAAAAGATATTTTTGCTGGTTTTAGGTATTGGATTGATACTCCTGACATCTATAAAATAGAAGCGGGAGGGATTTTAGATTCTGACGATGTCCTGGGAGAAACAGGGGGGATCATAAGTGGATTTGGTCCGGTAGTTAGATTAGATAAAAGAAACAATGTTTACAGCACGTCTAAAGGGAGTTACGTGAGTATTCTTTATCAAGGGTTTAATAAGTCCATAGGCAGTGAGTTTGACTTCGGTCGGGTGCGCTTAGATGCTAGGAAGTTTTGGAGTTTGAAGAATGTAATCCTGGCAGCACAGTTTTACGGAGATATTAATTGGGGAGATGTTCCGTTTTTCCAAAAAGCCAGGCTAGGTGGAACTAAAAGATTAAGAGGATATTTAGAGGGTAGATACATCGATGATGTTTCTATAGTTCCGCAGATAGAATTTAGAAGAGATATATGGAGAAGAATAGGTGGAGTAGGTTTCTTGAGCACAGGAAGTGTAATGCCTTCTTTAAAGGATTTCGCTAATAGTAAATGGAGATATACCTATGGTGCTGGACTGCGTTATACATTAGATAAAGAAAAAGGAATTAAAATTAGAGTGGATTATGCGTTTACTCCTGAGGGAACCAATTTTTATTTTACTATTGGAGAAGCTTTTTAAGAAAAACAAAATGAAGAATTTATATTTAGTGTGTATTAGTCTGATGTTATTCAGTTGTCAACAACAAAAAGAAGAGATGCAGCATGACAAAGCTAAAATTATTTCAATTATTAAAACCAATTTAGCTGCGCAGAAATCAGCTTGGAACGCAGGTGATATAACAATGTTTATGGAGCATTACTGGAAAAGTGATTCTATGGCTTTTATGAGTAAAAGCGGAGTCAGATATGGATGGTCAGAGACGTTAGACGCGTATAAATCTAGTTATCCTACACAAAAAGAAATGGGAACCTTAGGGTTCGAAGTAAAGAAATTAGACATATTATCTGCTGACGCAGCTTACATGTTAGGATCATGGAATCTAGAAAGAGATACTCTAGAAGTAGGAGGTCATTTTTCACTTATCTGGAAAAAAGTAAATGGGCAGTGGGTTATAGTAACCGATCATACAAGCTAGCAAATGAACTTTTCTGAGACTCCCATAACGTTTGTCATTTTAGGCATTACCATTTTAGCTTCATTCGCAGCATTTAATAACAGAGGACTAAAAAGCAATTGGCTTTTTAATCCCTACCTAGTAAAAGAACACAATCAATGGTATAGGGCATTTACCCATGCATTCATCCATTCAGATTACATGCATTTAGGATTTAATATGTATGTGTTTTTTGGTTTTGGCTTAACATTAGAACAGGTGTTTACTGACCCCGTTTTATGGACGATGACTTTTCCTGATATCCCTTTTTGGGGTGTAGTTAAGGGAAGGATAATTTACACTATTCTCTATGTAGGAGGTTTCTTATACGCTGTAGTTCCAGCTATGAGAAAACACTCTTCCAATCCGAGCTACAATTCTTTAGGAGCTTCAGGAGCAGTTTCTGCTATTCTGCTGGCTTATATTGTACTGTTTCCATTAAATACGTTACATCTTATGTTTATTCCGTTCCCTATTCCAGCTATAGTAATGGGTATAGGGCTTTTTATCTATGAAGCCTACATGAATAAGAGAGGAGGGACTGGCATAGCCCATGATGCGCATATCTCAGGAGCTATATTCGGAGTGGTATTTATTCTGGCAGTGAACTACAAATTCATAGGACACTTTATTTCGGAGATTTCTAGCTTCTTTTAATACACCTCTAGAAAGAGGATGCATTAGGTTTAAGAAGACTTTCTATATCGTACAACGTAAATACGGTAAAGATTACAAAGAAGAGAAGAATAAGATTAATTCCATTTACTAAGAATCTCTTAACGAATTTCCATGTTTATTACAGAGATAATCTGATCAGAAACAATACTTCGGCTTATTCTTTCAGGTGCACCTGATGACCTATGTCCTAATCTGCGTGAACAGGGTTAATTTTTTTAATAGATTTAGCCATGAATACAAATTTAATTGGACTACGCTTAAAATAATGACCAAAAAAAAAGCCCAGACTTTTTATAATCTGAGATCTTTCTCTATTAAACCTTAATCTTAATAATTATACGCTGTTATTAGCTATTAACTTCATTTTGAATAACCAATTCTCTTAGTTTTACGGGAATAAGAAAGAATTAGTTACAGTAATTGAGAGTTGTTCCTGAGTATACATTTAAATAACTGATATTTAGAAGCAAATATTTATACATTTTACATTGCAACGCTTAAAAGAAATATGAAAGGGAACAAACATCATAGAATAGTTAAAAAATTTAGTGAATTAAGTTTAGATGACTTGTACAAAATAATTCAACTAAGAATAGATGTGTTCGTAGTAGAGCAAGACTGTCCGTATTCAGATCTAGATGATAAAGATCAGAACGCTACTCATCTTTACTATGAGACGGAGGAGGGAGAAATCATCGGGTACATTAGAATTTTAGACAAAGGTGTATCCTACAAAGAGATAGCTATAGGCCGAGTGATTATTAAAGAATCCTGCAGAAAATATAAGCTTGGACATCAGCTCATGCAAGATGGGATAGATTATATAAGATCTTTGGGAGAAACGGAGATAAGAATCTCTGCTCAGGAGCACCTCAGAGAGTTTTACGAGAGACTAGGTTTTGAAAAGATGGGAGGAATGTATCTAGAAGATAATATACCTCACATACAGATGTTTAAGGCTTAATAAAGACTGGGTGAATGACTTGTCAAGGCTTTAGTATTTTTCTGGCTTAAGCATATTTTTTGGTGGTTTTCAGCATCACCACATTTTTATTATACTTCTCGTCTATTACTCTTCTCCTGTATTCGAAAATAGCATTGAGTTGCTTTTTAATAAACAGTTTATTAGCTATGCCACCTAAAAAACCGAAAGGAGGCTCGTAAGTAATTAAATCTGACATAATTACACCGTCATCGGTTTGGATTATTTTATGTTCATGATGCCACATTTTATAAGGACCTTTTCTCTGTTCATCTACGAAGAACTTTTTATCTGAAACATGAGTTATTTCCGTTACCCAAGGCATTTTAATTCCTAAAACCGGACTCACCTTATAACTGATAATCATTCCAGGATACATTACTTCGCTTGTGTGGCCAGTGGTTATTTCAAATCCCATATAGTCGGGAGTAATATCTTTTAAATTTCCTGGTGATGAAACAAAATCCCATATCTCATCTACGGACGTATGTATTTTTTGCTCTTTGTAAAGTTGATATACTGGCATAGGCTTTTATTATACCTACAAATAACGCTTCAGAACTTGAGAGAATTATTTCGAAAAAATCACCAAGAACTAAATTCATTCACGAAAGAATAACTTAGAGCTATGAATTCCCCTTTAAAAGAGGGTTTGATATTAAACCTTAAGAATCGAAATGCGCTAAACAAAAAAGCCCTCTAGGAAAAGGGCTTTCAAAATATGATTTCAATTTATAAGTTAAACGTTCTCATCTAAAGTTATATCTCCAGAATCAAATGAGCCATCTAC
>DDEI01000054.1:0-185 GCA_002336675.1 Flavobacteriales bacterium UBA1958
AATATAAATACACACGAAGGTGGTACTCACCTTTCAGGATTTAGAAGAGGTTTAACTAACACTCTTAAGAAGTATGCAGATGCTTCTGGTATGTTAGATAAATTGAAGTTTGAAATAGCTGGTGACGACTTTAGAGAAGGTCTTACAGCTGTAGTTTCCGTTAAAGTAGCTGAGCCTCAGTTTGA
>DDEI01000054.1:571-1374 GCA_002336675.1 Flavobacteriales bacterium UBA1958
GTAAGTGAAATGTTAGCGGATTATCTGGAGGAGAATCCCATGGATGCTAAACAGATAGTAACCAAAGTAATTTTAGCTGCTCAGGCGAGGCACGCTGCTAAGAAAGCTAGAGAGATGGTGCAGCGTAAGAATGTGATGAGCGGAAGTGGTCTTCCGGGGAAGTTGTCGGATTGTTCTGAAAAAGATCCTTCTTTATGTGAAGTCTATCTGGTCGAGGGAGATTCAGCAGGTGGAACTGCGAAACAGGGAAGAGATAGGATGTTCCAAGCTATTATGCCATTGAGAGGAAAGATTCTTAATGTAGAAAAAGCGATGCCGCATAAGATCTTCGAGAATGAAGAGATTAAAAACATCTACACAGCATTAGGAGTGAGATTAGGTACTGTAGAAGACGCTAAGGCACTCAACTTAGAAAAATTAAGATACCATAAGGTGATTATAATGTGTGATGCCGATGTAGATGGCAGCCACATAGAAACCCTAATCTTAACATTCTTCTTCCGTCACATGAGAGAGCTTATAGAGAATGGTTATGTATACATAGCTACTCCACCGCTTTATTTAGTGAAGAAAGGACAAAAAAAATCATACGCTTGGGATGACGATCAAAGAGATAGATTAGTACAAGAGTTCAAAGGCTCAGGAGAAGAAAGAAGTGTAGGGATTCAGCGTTATAAAGGTCTAGGAGAGATGAATGCAGAACAGTTATGGGATACTACAATGAACCCTGAATTTAGAACCTTGCGTCAAGTGAATATAGATAATGCCTCTGAAGCTGATAGAGTATTCTCTATGCTTATGGG